>JAJPKI010000309.1 GCA_021323835.1 Verrucomicrobiota bacterium
GCGCGGCTCACCGTCGTCTCATGCACGCCCACGACTTCGGCGACTTGCGCCATAGTCATGGGCTTCAAATGCGCGACGCCCTTCTCCATGAACTCGCGCTGGCGTTTCACAATTTCTTTGCCGATGTTCAGAATCGTCGCCTGCCGCTGATGCAAACTCTTGATGAGAAATTTTCCGGCGCGAATTTTTTCGCGGATATAATTTTTTACTTCGGCATTGTTTTCGCCGCCCGACATCAAATCTTTATAGACATTGCTGATGCGCAAATGCGGAATTTGTTCGTCGTTGGTCGTGACCGTGAAATCATCGCCATTTTTTTGGACGAAGACTTCGGGCAAAACGTATTGGTCGTTGTCCGGCAAAAATGCGCGGCCGGGACGCGGCTCAAGACGCGCGATTTTGGCAAGCGCTTCCTGAACTTCCTCAATCGTGCGATTTGTGCCGCGCGCGATTTCTGGAATGCGCCGTTTGCCGAGCGCTTCCATAAAATCGCAAATGATTTTATACTCAAGCGAATCTTTTTTTCCTGCCCGGTCGAGTTGAAGCATCAAACATTCGCGCAATTCGATTGCACCGACGCCCGGCGGGTCGAACGACTGAATAATTTTTAAAATTTCAGAAATTTTTTCCGGCGGTAAATTATTTTGCGTGGAAATTTCTTCGACTGTCGCCTTGAGATAACCGTAGTCGTCAATGTTGCCGATAATCAATTCGGCAATCGCGCGCTGTTCGGCGTTCAAATCAATTTCGCGCACTTGTTCCATCAAAAATTCCGCAAGCGACGTCCCCGCCGTCAGCGAATCGAACATGAATTGCCGTTTTTCTTCGTCCTCGGCTGTTTGGCGAATCGGAATGTTCGTCTGCGAAAAATGGTCGCGCCATTCCTGGTCGAGCTGGACAAGTTTTTCGAATTCCGCCTGAAAATCATCAACAGGTTCGGTCGAATTTTTTTCCGCCGTGTCAAACGCCGCGTCTTCAATCCCATCGGACGCGGAATCAGAACTCGCCGGCAATTCCACATCATCGCTCAAAGATTTATCACGTTGCTCCAAATCGGCTTCCGCGATTTCTTCTAGCACGGGATTTTGTTCGAGCTCGTGTTCAACGAGTGCTTTGAGTTCGAGTGTCGGCGCTTGAAGCAGCGCGAGGGATTGCTGCAATTGCGGCGCGAGCACCAATGATTGCGTCAGCCGTTGCGACAATTGTAAGCCCTGAACCATACGGTCATTGTAAAACTGCGGCTCAAATATTTCAAGAAATTTGGCAGGATTTTTGCTTTGGCCATTCAAGCTTAAGGAAAAACTGGATTTTTCTGCGCGCCGGTTGCATCTTGGCAAAGGATGAAATTGATTCTTTCGACTCACAATGTGACGCTGACCAGCACGCTGGAGAATCGTGTTGTCAAACGGCTGGAACAACTTGACCACATGGACAAACGCGCCATTGACGCGCGCGTCGTGCTCGAACACGACCACAAACGCGTGCCCGAAAAACAATTCAATTGCTCCATGCGTCTGGCCATGCGCGGCCCCGACCTTTTTGCCGAAGCGCGCGAAACCGATTTGTATGCCGCAATTGATGTCGTCGCTAAAAAACTTGAGCAACAAATCCGCAAACGTCATAGCAAAGTCAAAGCGCGCAAACATAAAGTCGCCGCCAGATTCAAAGACGCAAAACGTTCCGCAGGCATTTGATGATTCTTCGCGCCCGAACAGTTCTGCCGATTACCGCGCCGCCCATCGAAAACGGCGCGGTTGTCGTTTCAGGAAATCAAATTGATGCCGTCGGCAAATGGACGGATTTGAAATCTGATTTTTCGAGCGAAGAAATTTTTAATTTGGGCGAAGTTGTTCTGCTTCCCGGCCTCGTCAATGCGCATTGCCATCTTGATTACACCGACATGGCCGGACAATTACCGCCGCCAAAAACTTTTCTCGATTGGATTCCGCAAATGCTCGCCGCCAAAGCCGCATGGAGCTACACCGATTATGCGCGTTCATGGCTCAACGGCGCAAAAATGCTTTTGCAAACCGGCACAACCACTGTCGCCGACATTGAAGCCGTTCCCGAACTGTTGCCGGAAATGTGGAACGCGACGCCACTGCGTGTGTTTTCATTTCTGGAAATGACCGGCGTGCGCTCCAAACGCGAGCCGACAGATATTTTGAACGAAGCGATTTCCAGAATTGACTCGCTTTCTCATTCGCGTTGTCGCATCGGCCTGTCGCCACACGCGCCCTACTCCACTTCGTTGGAATTGCTCCAACTTTCGGCGAAAGTTGCGCGCGAAAAAAATTTACGAATTACGACGCACATCGCCGAATCAGAACAGGAATTTGAAATGTTCGCGCGCGCGCGCGGAAAAATGTTTGATTGGCTCAAAAAAAATGGCCGCGACATTTCCGATTGCGGAATTGGTTCGCCAATTCAACATTTGGAACGGGCGGGGTTGCTCGGCGAAAACTTTCTGGCCGTTCACGCAAATTATCTGGGCGAAAGTGATTTCGATTTGTTGGCAAAACGAAATGTCAGCGTCGTTCATTGCCCGCACAGTCACGATTACTTCAAACATCGGAAGTTTCCGCTGGAAAAATTAATAAAGGCGGGCGTTAACATTTGCCTCGGGACCGACAGCCTTGCGACGACTACCGGAAGCGGGAAACAAAAACCGGCGTTAAATTTGTTCGCGGAAATGCAATTGTTGGCGAAAGAGAATTCAAGTCTTTCGTCGAAAATAATTTTGCAAATGGCAACCACCAACGGCGCAAGCGCCCTCGGAATGGGCGGAAAAATCGGCAAACTTTCTGAAAATGCGTTTGCCGATTTGATTGCGATTCCATTTGATGGAAAAATTGCAGACATTTACGATGCCGTATTGCATCATGCGTCAACCATTTCCGCCAGCATGGTTGACGGCAAATGGGCACTGCGCCGTGACTGATTTTAATTCGGAATTGCAACAGCGACTGGACGCATTGCGCGAACAAAGTTTGTTCCGCGAATTGCGTCGCGTGGATTCGCCGCAATCATCGCGCATCCAAATCGGCGGCAAAACGTTCCTCAATTTTTCTTCCAACGACTATCTCGGATTGGCTAATGACTCGATTTTGAAAGAAGCCGCAATTCGTGCGATAGAAAAATTTGGCGTTGGCGCCGGCACATCGCGATTGATTTGCGGTTCGCTCGCGCCGTTTCATGAATTGGAAGAAGCATTGGCTGATTTCAAACAAACCGAAGCCGCCCTTTCATTTTCCACCGGCTACGCAACTGCCATTGGAACCATTTGCGCGTTGCTTGGCAAAGACGACATCATCGTTTTGGACAAACTCGTTCACGCAAGCATCGTGGATGCTGCAAAATTGTCTGGAGCAAAAATTCGCGTCTTTGCGCATAACGATTTGAACGATTTGGAAAAAATTCTGAAATGGGCGACTGAAAAAAAATCTGAATCTAAAATTTTAATCGTCACGGAATCTATTTTTTCGATGGACGGCGACGCCGCGCCGTTGCGAGAAATCGTTGGGTTGAAAAATAAATTCGCCGCATGGCTGATGGTAGACGAAGCGCACGCGACGGGAATATTTGGCAAAAACGGTCGCGGCCTTATGGATGAGTTTGGCGTTGCCAAACAAATTGAAATTCAAATGGGCACGCTCGGCAAAGCGCTCGGCGCCAGCGGCGGTTACATTTGCGGTTCGCGTGCGCTGATTGATTTGCTGATTAATAAAGCGCGCAGTTTCATTTTTTCAACCGCGCCAATTCCGGCTGCTGCAGCAGCTGCTATGGCGGCAATTCAATTTGTTCAATCGAACAACGGCGAAAAACGGCGAGAACTTTTGCAGCAACGACTCGGCGAATTAAACTTAAAATTCAAAATTCAAAATTTAAAATTTCAGAGCGCCATCACTCCAATCATTCTCGGCAATGAAGCAAAAGCCGTTAACGCCGCTATAAAATTGCGCGAACAAAATATTTTCGTTCCAGCAATTCGTTATCCAACCGTCGCGCGCGGCAAAGCGCGACTGCGAATTACACTGACGGCGGCGCATTCAGAAAATGATATTTCGGATTTAGCGCGCGCGTTCAAAGCTTTGGACTCATGAACAAACTCGCGCAACTCGACCACAAATATGTCTGGCATCCGTTCACGCAAATGCGCGATTGGCTGAAACGCGAACCGATTGTTATCGCCGAAGGCAACGGCGCGGAATTGCGCGATGTTCGCGGCAGAAAATTTTTGGACGCGAATTCTTCCATCTGGACAAATCTACACGGACACAATCATCCAAAAATCACTTCGGCCATTTCAAAGCAGTTAAAAAAAATCGCGCACAGCTCGGCGCTGGGATTTGCAAATGAGCCGGCGAGTTTGCTGGCACAAAAATTGGTTGAGGTTGCGGGTCCTATTTCGGTGGAGCAAGAGTCCTCTCGAGCCCAAATTAAAAAAAAATCAGGGCTCGACAGAGTCTCGCCCCACCTGAATAAAGTTTTCCTTTCTGATGACGGCTCGACTGCGCTAGAAGTCGCGTTGAAACTGGCTTATGAATTTTCGCGGCGGACAAAAAAAATCAAAAGCCCAAAATTTCTTTCGCTCGACGGCGCGTATCACGGCGATACGGTCGGCGCGGTTTCGCTCGGCCACATTGATTTGTTTCACAAGGCTTATCGCGGATTGCTTTTCAGGACGGACAAAGTCGCGGCGCCGTATTGCTATCGCTGCAAATTCAATCGCGCCAAGCCGGAGCGTGACGACGCGCGGAATTATCGCCAATGCAATTTCGAATGCGTCGGCAAATTTGAGCAAAAATTCTCTGCGCAAAAGAAAAAGGGGAATCCATTTGCGACGTTTGTTTTTGAACCGCTAATGCAAGGCGCAGCGGGAATGATTCCGCAGCCGGAAGGCTGGCTGAAACAGGTTTCAGAAATTGCGCGTGCCAATGGCGCATTGTTAATCGCTGACGAAGTAATGACTGGTTTCGGACGCACTGGAAAAACTTTTGCCTGCCAAAAAGAAAATGTGCGGCCGGATTTTCTTTGCGTCGCCAAAGGAATGACCGGAGGTTATTTGCCGATGGCGGCGACGTTGACGACACAGAAAGTTTTTGACGCGTTCCTCGGCGAATATCATGAGTTCAAAACTTTTTTTCATGGCCACAGTTACACGGCAAATCAACTTGGCGCGGCGGCTTCGCTGGCGAGCTTGAAAATTTTACAGAGCAAAAAATCCATTCGCGCACGAAAAATTTTAGAAAAAAATCTGCGCGCGGAATTGCAATCGCTGTGGCAATTGCCAAACGTCGGCGATGTGCGGCAAGTGGGATTGGTTGTCGGAATTGAGCTGGTAAAAAATTGGCGCACGCGTGAGTCGTTTGATTTGCGCGACCGCGCGGGCATTCGCGTGTGCGAGGCGATGGCGAAATGCGGCGTGCTGACGCGGCCAATCGGAAATGTCATCGTCATCATGCCGCCGTATTGCACTACGCAAATACAGTTGAAGAAAATGATTTCCGCGATACGCGAAAGCATCGCGGCCGTTTTTAGAAATTAAATTTTCGTCTCCGAAAATTTCAGCAGCCGTTCAAATTGCGCTTTTGTTATCGGCGAAACAGACAAGCGTGATTGTTTCGCCAAAACCATTTCCTTGAGAATTTTGTCGCTCTTGATTTGTGCAAGCGTTACTGATTTCATCAAAGGCTTTTCCACTTTTAAATCCACGCACGACCAATCGCCCTCTTTTGCCGTCGGATCGGAATAAAATTCTTTTTCCACTCGCGCGAGCCCGACGACAGATTTCTCTTCGCCGCTATGGTAAAAGAAAACAAGGTCGCCACGCTTCATGGCGCGTAAATGCAGCCGCGCGGCGAAATTGCGGACGCCGGTCCAAGCCGTTTTGCCTTCTTTGACAAATTGCGACCACGAATAGGTTTCAGGTTCAGATTTAACCAGCCAATAATTCATAAAGAATTTACGATTTGCGTTTTTCGATTTACGATTGCGTTGTGAGCTTCGTTGAAAATTTAGAAAAAATCCAGCAACGGATTCGCGCCGCGTGCCAGCGCGCCGGGCGCGATGAAAATTCCGTCCGATTGCTGGCGGTTTCCAAAACGCATCCGACGGAGACAATTCAGGAAGCCGTGAATTGCGGCCAGATTTTTTTCGGCGAAAATAAAATTCAGGAGGCGAAGGCGAAAATTCCAAATTGTCCGGGCAAAGCGCACTGGCATTTCATCGGGCATTTGCAATCGA
>JAJPKI010000260.1 GCA_021323835.1 Verrucomicrobiota bacterium
TACGCGCATCAGGATTTGCCGTTTGAAAAAATTGTCGAAGAAATTCAGCCGGAACGAAATCCGGGCTACTCGCCGCTCGTGCAAACGATGTTCATGCTGCAAATCAATGAAACGAAAAATTTTAAATTGCCGGAGCTTTCAATTGAACCGATTCCGCTCGACACGGAAACTTCAAAATTTGACTTGTCGCTTTCGGTTGAAGAGCAAAGCAATGGTTTGCTCGCGCAAGTGGAATTCTGCGCGGATTTATTTTCCGACACGACGATTGAGCGGATGCTCGGCCATTTTGAAAATTTGCTTGAAGGCGTCGCCGCAAATCCGTCCCGCAAAATTGGCGAGTATCAATTGCTCGGCGAATCGGAACGCGCGCAAGTGCTGTCAAAATGGAATCACACGCACACAAATTATTCGCGCGAAAAAACAATCGTTCAATTGTTCGAGGAGCAAGCCGCGCAAACACCGGATGCAACGGCGCTGATTTTCGAAGGAAAAGAATTGAGCTATCGCAAATTGAACGAGCGCGCGAATCAATTGGTGCACCATTTACAAAAAGTTGGCGTCGCGCCAAATACCATGGTCGGCGTTTGCCTGGAGCGTTCATTTGAAATGATTGTCGCGTTGCTTGCAATTTTGAAAGCGGGCGGCGCTTACGTTTCGCTCGACCCGGCGTATCCGAAAGAGCGGCTCAAAATGATGCTCGACGACGCGCAATTAAAAATTTTGGTGACGCAGGAAAAATGGCGCGAGCATTTTAAAAACGAAGTTGAAAATTTAATTTCTTTGGACAAAGACGCCGCCGCGATTAGACGCGAGAGTTCTGAAAATTTTGAAACGGCTGGAATTAATCCCGAAACTCCGGCTTATGTCAGTTTCACTTCCGGCTCGACCGGTCGGCCAAAAGGCGTTTGCGTGCCGCATCGCGGCGTCGTGCGGTTGGTGAAGCAAACCAATTACGCGCACTTTGCACGCAGCGAAGTATTTCTCCAGCTCGCGCCGATTGCGTTCGACGCTTCGACATTTGAAATCTGGGGCGCGCTGCTGAACGGCGCGACGCTTGTGATTTTTCCGCCCACTGCGCCGTCGCTCACGGAACTCGGCGATTTCATCCAGCGCAACGGCGTCACGACGCTTTGGCTCACCGCCGGTTTGTTTCATCAAATGGTCGAAGAAAATGTTTCGGCATTGCGCGGCGTGCGACAATTGCTCGCGGGCGGCGATGTGTTGTCCGTGCCGCATGTCAAAAAAGCAATGGAACAATTGCCCGGATGCCAGCTCATTAACGGTTACGGCCCGACAGAAAACACGACGTTCACCTGCTGCCACCGAATTTTGAACGCCGACCGTCGCTCAATTCCAATCGGCCGCCCCATTGCAAATACGCAGGCTTATATTTTGGATTCAAATTTGCAGCCGGTTCCAATCGGCGTGCCGGGAGAATTGTTTGCAGGTGGCGACGGCCTCGCGCTCGGTTATTTGAACCAGCCGCAACTCACCGCGGAAAAATTTATCTCGAATCCATTCAGCAACGACGCAAGCGCAAGACTTTATCGCACTGGCGATTTAACGCGATGGCTGCCGGACGGAACGATTGAATTTCTCGGACGCGTTGACACGCAAATCAAAATTCGCGGTTTTCGAATTGAATTGAGCGAAATTGAAACCGCGTTGAATAATTATCCGGCAATTCGCGAGTGCGCGGTCGTTGCACAACAAAACGGTTCGGATAAAAAACTGGTCGCGTATTTTGTCGCGGAAAATTCAGAAAAAATTTCTTCGACCGAATTGCGCGAACATTTGCGAAAGACATTGCCGGATTACATGATTCCCGCGGCGTTTGTGCCGATGCCATCGTTGCCGCTCAACGCGAACGGCAAAGTTGACCGCAAAGCGCTGCCCAAGCCGGATGAAACACAATTTTCATCGGAGAAAAAATTTACCGCGCCGCGCGATGAAATCGAGACGAAGCTGGCGGAAATCTGGCAGGAAGTTTTAAACGTCAGACTGATTGGCATTGATGACCATTTCTTCGAACTCGGCGGCCATTCGCTACTCGCTATTCGATTGATTTCAAAAATCGAAAAAGTTTTTGGCAAAAAAATTCCAGTCACGACGATTTTTCAATCGCCTTCGGTCGCGCAATTGGCGGAAGTGTTGCGTGGTGGCAAAGCTGCCATTTCATCGAGCAGCATCGTGGAAATTCAGCCGAAGGGAACGAAAGCGCCGCTGTTTTTTGTTCACGGCGTTGGCGGAGGAATGTTTTGGGGTTATCAAAATTTGTCGAAATATTTAGGAAATGACCAGCCGGTCTTTGCATTCAATTCGCGCGGGCTAGATGGACGCGAAGAATTCCCGACGATTAAAGAAATGGCCGCGGCTTACGTCGCCGATTTGAAAAAATTTCGCTCGCGCGGGCCGTATTTTATCGGCGGTTATTGCTTCGGCGGCTGCGTGGCGCTCGAAATGGCGCGCCAATTGGTTGCGCAAGGCGAGGAAGTTCCGTTTGTGGCGCTCGTTAATTCCATTCCACCGAATGCGGATTACGATAAATTTTCTTTCACACCGAAATCGCTCGCTAAATTTTCAAAAAATCTCGGCTACTGGGCGAATTACGTCTGGCAACAATCGCCGCGCGACAAGTGGAATTTCATTTCCTGGAAATTACGCGCGGTCGGAAAGCAATTCGGCAGGATATTCAGTTTCCGTAAACGCGTTTATGATTTTGACGTCCACGAAGTTGTGGATTTGTCGTCACAGCCAAAGGAAATGCACGACCTATGGGAAAAGCACATCCGCATGTTGTTCGCGCACACGCCAGAATTTTTCGATGGCCGCGTCACGCTGTTTCGCACGTCGGGCTATTCGATGTTTTGCTGTTTTGATGAAGCGTATTGCTGGCGAAAATTCGCAAAAGAAGTGGACGTAAAAATGATTCCCGGCGCGCACGAAAGCATTTTAGCCGAGCCGAATGTCAAACTCGTTGCCGAACAAATTGCCGCCACGCTTGAACAATTTCAACTGCAGGAAAAAACGCAATGAGCATTTTGAAATATCTTTTTCGCCACGCCCGCAGGCTGCTGTTGATGACCGGAATCACGGCAATTATCAGCGGCGCGTGCGGCATCGGGTTGATTGCGCTGGTGAACAGGGTGTTGAGTGCTCAGGGAAAATTTACGACGGCACTGGTCGTTGGATTTATTGCATTTGGTTTAGGACGGGTCGGGACGACGTTTATTTCACAAGTTTTTCTGGCGCATTTTTCACAACGAGCCATTGCCGATTTGCGGCGCAATCTTGTCCGAAAAATTCTTGCTGTGCCGTTGCGCGAATTTGAAAAAATCGGCGCGCCGCGTTTCATGGTGGCCGTGACTGAAGACGTGATGGAAGTCGGCAGCGCATTGTTGATGATTCCGCTGACGGCAGTCAACGTCTCGTTGCTGCTCGGCGGAGCGGCTTACGTAAGCTGGCTTTCGTGGCGCGTGGCGGTCGGACTTTGCGCGCTGATTTTTTTTGGCGCGATTATTTATCGCTGGTTCATCGGCAGCGGCTTTCGTCATTTGATGCTGGCGCGTGAAGAATCAGACAAGCTCTACGGACATTTTCGCGCAGTGACTGAAGGCGTGAAGGAATTGAAATTGCATCGCGAGCGGCGCGCGAAGCTTTTGGCCGGCGATGTTCAATCAGTCACCGAAAATTTTTCACGGCACAACATCGCTGCGGAAATCCGTTTTGTTGCCGGACAAGGCTGGAGCCAGTTGCTGTTCATCGCGCTCATCGGCCTGGTGCTTTTTTTGCTGCCGACCATTCACAGCATCAATCCGCACACGCTCACCGGTTTTGTCTTGATGGCACTGTTTTTGATGGGGCCGCTTGCGGGCGTGCTTGGCAGCTTGTCGGCTTTTGGCCGCGCCAATGTCGCGCTGCAAAAAATTGAAAAACTCGGCTTGTCGCTCGATTCGCGGGTCAGCGAGGATTGTCCGTTGGAAAAACAGGAAAAAAAACCGAAATTCGCGCGGCTCGAATTGCGCGGCGTCACGCATTCCTATCACAACGAAAAAGACGACAGCAATTTTATTCTCGGCCCGATGGATTTGGAATTTCGTCCGGGCGAATTGACATTCATCGTCGGCGGCAACGGCAGCGGCAAATCCACGCTCGCAAAAATTATTGCCGGACTTTATCCGCCCGAATCCGGCGAGGTGCGGCTCGACGGCAAATTGGTTAACGACCATAACCGCGACGATTATCGCCAGATTTTTTCCGCGGTGTTTGCCGATTTCTTCCTGTTCGAAAATTTGCTCGGCGATGACGTGGACGATTTGGATGCGCAAGCGCGGCATTATTTGTCGCAATTGCATCTCGACCATAAAGTCAAAGTGCGCGACGGCAAACTTTCGACGATTCAACTTTCGCAAGGCCAGCGCAAACGGCTCGCGTTGCTCACGGCATATCTGGAAGGCCGTCCGTTTTATTTGTTCGACGAATGGGCGTCGGACCAGGACCCGCAATTCAAAGAAATTTTTTACGCGCAATTGCTGCCGGAACTGAAAGCCCGCGGCAAGGCCGTCGTCGTCATCACGCACGACGATAAATATTTTTCCTTCGCCGACCGAATCCTGAAATTGGATTATGGGAAATTGGCGGAGGGAATTCCAGTCAACGGCAAACACGTCAACGGGGAGGATGGAAAATGTTACGAGCCGCGACAAATGGAACCGCCGCAAATTATTTTGCAGCCGACACTGGAATCCTGACCACGCCGGAAACGCGCTGGCCGACGGCGCCGCGTGATTTGGAATTGGGCGAGAGCGATGTGCATATTTTTTTTATCACGCTGGATTTATTTCCGCGACGGATGAAGCAACTTGCCGCGACGCTTTCGGAAGACGAACAAATCCGCGCGTCACGATTCCATTTTGAGCGCGACCGAAATCGTTTCATTGCCGCGCGGGGACAATTGCGGGAAATTCTTGGAAGATTTTTAGAAATTCCGCCGTCACAAATCGTTTTTTCCTACGGCGAACGCGGCAAACCGCATTTAGCTGACGCCATCAATGGAAAATTTTTGCATTTCAATTTATCGCATTCGGAAGGACTTGGGCTCATTGCCGTCTGCCGCGATTGCGAATTGGGCGTGGATATCGAGCGCATTCGGCCGCTCGAAAACAGCGAGCCGCTCGTGACGCCATTTTTCTCGCTCGAAGAATTGCAGAAATGGAATTCTTTGCCACCAAGTTATCGCGCAGAAAAATTTTTCGAAAACTGGACGCGCACGGAAGCGTTTTTAAAATTCAACGGCGAAGGCATCGGTGATTTTCCGAATCCGATTTTCGAATGCGAAGGCAATTGTTTTATGCAATCATTGCGGCCTGCGATGGGTTATGCGGGCGCGATTGTGGTGGAAAATCCAAACGCCAAAATTCATTGTTGGAAAGCGTAAAACGGGAAGGACTACGCGAATGGCGGCAGAGCGGTAGGTGAATACCCCATAACAACTAGGGTGTCATTTCGAGACTATACACTTCCGGTTTAAATCAGACGGTTGGTGAACCGCTTTTGCTATGAAAAATGCTGCCTTGCTTGAACGGCCTCTCGAGGGAAACGGAAACGGATTTGATTCCGATATTTTCAAAAAACAATTGCTCGCCACGCTCAATGCGTTCAAGGAAGGCGATTTTAGCGCGCGAATGCCAGCCGATTTGACCGGCCTCGACGGGAAAATTGCGGACTCATTTAATGAAATTGCAAGCCGCGTGCAGCGCTTTGGCGAAAACCTTGGGCAGTTGCGCGAAGAAGTCGGCACGAAAGGAAAAATTCACGAGCGCATGCCTATCGGCGATTCCGTCGGCAGTTGGGCGAAGCGAATTGAAAACGTCAACGCGCTCGTTGACGATTTGTCCGAGCCGATTGTCGAAATGGGCCGCGTTATCGGCGCCGTGTCCAAAGGCGATTTGACGCAATCCGTGCCGGTCGAAGTTGAAGGCACGCCGCTGCAAGGCGAATATCTGCGCACGGCGAAACTGGTCAATGGCATGGTGGAACAGCTCGCGACATTTTCCGTCGAAGTTATTCGCGTGGCGCGCGAAGTCGGCATTGAAGGAAAACTCGGCGGACAGGCGCAGGTGAAAAAAGTTTCCGGCGTGTGGCGCGAATTGACCGAATCCGTGAACCAAATGGCCGGCAATTTGACCGCGCAAGTCCGCAACATCGCGGAAGTGACGATTGCCGTGGCCAACGGCGACCTTTCTAAAAAAATTACCGTGGACGTTCGCGGTGAAATTCTCCAGCTCAAGGAAGCGATTAATACGATGGTGGACCAATTGCGTTCGTTCGCCGCCGAAGTCACACGCGTGGCGCGCGAAGTCGGCACGGAAGGAAAATTGGGCGGACAAGCATTCGTGCCCGGCGTCGGCGGCACATGGAAAGATTTGACGGACAACGTGAATTCAATGGCCTCCAATCTCACGGGCCAGGTTCGCAACATCGCGCAAGTGACGACGGCCGTCGCGCGCGGCGACTTGTCGCGCAAAATCACGGTGGACGTTAAAGGCGAAATTTTGGAATTGAAGGACACCATCAACGTCATGGTTGACCAGTTGAATGGTTTTGCATCCGAAGTGACGCGCGTTGCGCGCGAAGTCGGCACGGAAGGAAAACTCGGCGGACAAGCCGTCGTGCCCGGTGTTGCTGGAACATGGAAAGATTTGACCGACAACGTGAATCTCATGGCGAACAACCTGACAGGACAGGTGCGTAACATCGCCGAAGTGACGACCGCCGTAGCGAAAGGCGACCTTTCGCGCAAAATTACGGTGGACGTGAAAGGCGAAATTTTGGAATTGAAAAACACCATCAACACGATGGTTGACCAATTGAACGGTTTCGCCGCCGAAGTCACCCGCGTTGCGCGCGAAGTCGGCACGGAAGGAATTCTCGGCGGTCAAGCTGAAGTGCCGGGCGTCGGCGGAACCTGGAAAGATTTGACGGACTCGGTCAACGCAATGGCGACGAATTTGACGTCGCAAGTCCGCAACATTGCCGAAGTGACAACCGCCGTCGCGAAAGGCGACCTTTCGCGCAAAATTACGGTGGACGTGAAAGGCGAAATTCTGGAATTGAAAAACACCATCAACACGATGGTTGACCAATTGAATGCGTTCGCATCCGAAGTGACGCGCGTTGCCCGCGAGGTCGGCACGGAAGGAAATCTCGGCGGTCAAGCGGAAGTGCGCGACGTCGCCGGCACATGGAAAGATTTGACGGACAACGTCAATTCCATGGCATCGAATCTTACCGGCCAAGTCCGTAACATCGCTGAAGTTGCAACCGCCGTTGCACGCGGCGACTTGTCGCGCAAAATCACCGTGGACGTGAAAGGCGAAATTCTTCAGTTGAAGAATACGATTAACACGATGGTGGACCAGTTGAACGGATTCGCATCGGAAGTCACACGCGTGGCGCGCGAAGTTGGCACGGAAGGAAAACTCGGCGGTCAGGCGGAAGTCAAAGGCGTTGCCGGCACCTGGAAAGATTTGACGGACAACGTGAATTTGATGGCGGCGAATTTGACCGGTCAGGTCCGCAATATCGCCGACGTGACGACCGCTGTGGCGAAAGGCGACTTGTCGCGCAAAATTACCGTGGACGTGAAGGGCGAAATTCTCGACTTGAAAAACACCATCAACACGATGGTTGACCAGTTGAACGGATTTGCATCCGAAGTTTCTCGTGTGGCGCGCGAAGTCGGCACGGACGGAAAACTCGGTGGACAAGCCGCAGTGCCGGGTGTCGCCGGCACGTGGAAAGATTTGACGGACAATGTCAATTCCATGGCTTCAAATCTTACCGGACAGGTTCGCAATATCGCGGACGTAACGACGGCCGTGGCGCGCGGTGACTTGTCGCGCAAAATCACGGTGGACGTGAA
>JAJPKI010000362.1 GCA_021323835.1 Verrucomicrobiota bacterium
GTGTGCAGCGTGGATAACACCAGATGGCCGGTGTCCGCCGCGCTCATCGCCGCGGTGAAACTGATCGCGTCGCGCATTTCACCCACCATAATGATGTCCGGGTCTTGACGCAAAAACGACCGCAACGCTTTGCCGAATGTCATGCCGACTGCTTCGTTGACCGCCACTTGCATGATGCCTTCGATGTCATATTCCACCGGGTCTTCGGCCGTGAGCAATTTCTAATCAATCGTGTTGACGCGACGCAAGCATGAATACAGCGTCGTCGTTTTTCCGCAACCGGTCGGGCCGGTGACGACGAAAATTCCGTTCGGACGCAAAATAACTTCCGTGACGAAATCATAAACGTATTTTGGAAACCCCAGCGATTCGACTTCCAGTTTCACCGAATCGCGGTCCAACACGCGCAACACGACGGATTCGCCGAATTGTGTCGGCAAAGTCGCCATACGCAAATCTATCTGGCGATTCAAAATATTCATCGAGATGCGTCCGTCTTGCGGCATGCGGCGCTCGGAAATGTTCAAATTCGCCATGACTTTCAGGCGCGAAATCACCGGCAACGCCAAATGTTTCGGCGGCGGCGCCATTTCATAAAGCGCGCCGTCCACGCGATAGCGAATTCTAAATTCCGTTTCAAACGGCTCGAAGTGAATATCGCTCGCGCGGTCTTGAATTGCCTGCTGCAAAACCAAATTCACGAACTTGACGATGGGCACGTCGTTCGCGAGAGCTTCCATTGCCTTGGCGTCGCCTTCGTCCGCCTCCACAACTTCTTTTGCGAGCGTATCTTTATCCGCGTCCAACTCTTTTAAGATTTCCGCAAAACCGCCCGTCGTGTCGTCCTGCCCGTAAACACGCTCAATTGTTTTCCGAACTTCAATCGGGTCGGCAACGACAATTTGCACTTCGCGTTTGGCGGCAAATTGAATTTCATCGGCCACTTGCGGATTGAGCGGGTCGGCCAGCGCCACTTGCACCGAGCCGTTGTTGATGGCAATTGGCAGGCAATGATACATCTGCGCGATTTTGGCCGGAATCGCTTGCAACACTTCCGGCGGAAACTCGCGGTCTTTGATGTTGACCACATCCGCGCCGATGTGTCCGGCAATGACGTGCAGGATGTCGTCAATTTTCATAATGCCGAAATCCTGCAAAAGCTGAATCACCGGCGCGTTGCTGCGCTTCAATTCGGCGACGACTTCCTCGTATTGCAAGTCGTCAATCAATTGCTGCTCGCGAATGAGCGCCAGCAACGGATTCGATATTTCTGTTTCGTCTGCCATGAAATTTTATGCTTTTGGCGGCACGACGTGACCGCCTTGACCGGCGGCCATTTCCATTTCCTGCAACTTCGCCAAAATTGTCGTCGTGTCTTGCGCTTTAGTAATCACTTCTTCGCGCGCAATCATACCGGCCAGATATTTTTCCATCAAAAATGCGTCGAGCGTCACCATGCCGTATTTCGAACCGGTCTGGATGTCCGACTGAATACGAAATGTTTTGTTGTCGCGAATCAGCGCCGCGATGGACGGCGTATTGACCATGATTTCAAAAACGGCAACGCGTCCGGGCTTGTCAATGCGCGGAATCAGCAATTGCGAAATGACCGCCTGCATGACGGTGGATAATTGGATGCGCACCATTTCCTGCTGGTTCGTCGGAAACGCGTTCGTGATACGGTCAATCGTCTTCGCCGCGCCCGTCGTGTGCAGCGTTCCGAAAACCAAGTGACCGGTTTCCGCCGCCGTGATGGCCGCTTCAATTGTTTCCAAGTCGCGCATTTCACCGACGAGCACGATGTCCGGGTCCTGGCGCAACGCGCGGCGCAAACCTTCGGCAAAGTTCGGCACGTCCACGCCGATTTCGCGCTGTGTTACCAATGCTTTTTTATGTTTGTGATAATATTCAATCGGGTCTTCAATCGTGATGATGTGCGCTTCTTCGCGCTCTTCGTTCACGATGTTCAGCAGCGAGGCGAGCGTCGTCGTTTTTCCGGAACCGGTCGGGCCGGTGACCAAAACCAGTCCGCGCGGTTTGTAGAGCAATTCTTTGACGCTCGGCGGAATTCCGATTTGTTCCATCGTCAGCAACTTGCTGGGAATTTGCCGCAGCACCATCGCAAAATTTCCTTTTTCCTTGAACGCGCTCACGCGAAAACGCGCCGCGTCGCCGAATGCAAATCCAAAGTCCGCGCCGCCGCGCTCGCGAATGGATTGAATGTGCTCTTCCGACGTGATGCTCTTCATCAATTCCTCGGTGTCTTCCGGACGCAACGGCGGGCCTTCGACACGGTGCAAAATCCCGTGCACACGAATGACCGGCGGCACGTTGGTGCGAATGTGCAAATCGGACGCGCCTTCGGCCACGACCAATTGCAGCAAATCTGACATCGAATATGACATAATTAAAAATGCAAAATGAAAATCAGGTATCGTCGCCCACCGTCGCGCGGATGACTTCTTCCGGCGTCGTCAAACCGGCCAAAACTTTGCGAATGCCGTCCTCGCGCAATGTGCGCATGCCCATTTCACGCGCGCGCGCGCGCAAAACGGACGACGCGACTTTTTCGTAAATCAATTTCCGCGCTTCATCATCAATCACGAAAATTTCAAAAATGCCGAAGCGTCCGCGATTTCCCGTGTTGTTGCAATTGGCGCAGCCGCGGCCTTTCATCGGCGTCGCTGTCTTGAGCATATCCGGCGTCAATTGCAGCGCGCGCATTTCCGGCTCGGTCGGCTGATACGGCTCGGCGCATTTCTTGCAAATTTTTCGCACGAGACGTTGCGCCATCAGGCAGCGCGTGGAGGACGCAACCAAAAACGGCTTCACGCCGATGTCAATCAAGCGCGTGACGGCGCTCGGCGCGTCGTTGGTGTGCAGCGTGGAGAAAACCAAATGACCGGTGAGCGACGCGTTGATGGCGATGGACGCCGTTTCAATATCGCGAATTTCACCAATCATAATCACGTTCGGCGCCTGGCGGAGAATTGCGCGCAACGCCATCGCAAATGTCAGCCCGACGGTGTCGCTGACCTGCACCTGGTTGATGCCGGCCAGCACATATTCGACCGGGTCTTCGACGGTGATGATTTTGCGGTCAGGACGATTGATGAAATGCAAACAGGAATAGAGCGTCGTCGTTTTTCCTGAACCGGTCGGGCCGGTGACGAGCAAAATTCCGTCCGGCAACGAAATAATTTTTTCAAACAATTGCTGGTCGTCCTGAAGAAATCCCAATTCCGGCAAGCCGAGTTTCAAACCTTCCTTATCCAAAATACGCATGACGATACTTTCGCCGTGGTTCGTCGGCAGGCACGACACGCGCAAATCAATCAATTTATTTCCGACTTTGGTCTGAATGCGTCCGTCTTGCGGAATGCGATGCTCGGAAATGGACATCGCCGATTGAATCTTCAAACGCGCGATAATCGAAGGCTGCAACCGTTTCGGCGGCGATTTCACTTCCGTCATCACGCCGTCAATGCGATAACGCAAACGAAAACGTTTCTGCAGCGGTTCGAGGTGAATGTCCGAGGCGCGCATCTTGAACGCGTCGAAAATAATCTGGTTCACCAGCCGAATCAGCGGCGCATCCGCATCCAATCCCGCGCCGTCGTCAGTGACATCCGAGATTTGGACATTATCCTGCGTCAATTCTTCGATGACGTCTTTGAACCGCTCGTCCACGACGGCTTTTTTTTCCGCGCCGCCGTAATATTTATTTAGCGCCGTCTCAATGTCGGTTTCCGATGCAACGCGCCATTCGATTTCCGAGCCGAGCAAATGCCCGAGCGAATCCATCGTGTTCAAATCCGAAGGGTCGGCAATCGCCACGGCAATTTTGCCATCGGCTTTAAAAAGGGGAACGACGTGATATTTTTTTGCGACGTGGCGCGGGATGATAGAAATCGCGTCGTCGGGAATTACCATCGTGTTGAGATTCACGACTTCCGCGCCGAATTGCGCGGCTTTGGCCTGCGTCACGTCCGATTGCCGGATGGCCTGGTTTGCGAGCAAAAAATCAATCACGCCCACGTTGGAAGCGGAAGCTTCCTCGCGCGCACGGGCGAGTTGGTCGGCCTGCAACACGCCGAGGTCCACCAGCACGTCTGCTAAATAATCGTCTTTTTCAGCCACAAACTTTTCCGCCCGGTGCATATTGCCTGTGGAGCGGTCAAAAAAGATTATCGCCGAAATGCCCGATGTCAACGCGCCGCAACTGATTATTGCAAAAAATATTTTTGAACGGGGCGGGGCGAGCGTCCTGGCGAGCCGAAAATTATTGCGCGAACGGCAATTGATTTGTAATTTGTTCCTCCTTTTGGTTGCACCCATAGCTCAATTGGATAGAGCGGCTGACTACGGATCAGCAGGTTTGAAGTTCAACTCTTCATGGGTGCACCAGTTTTCACTCGAAGCGTAAATTCGTCTCGACAAAATCTTTTATCAGGCACAAAGTCAAAATCATGAAACGAAATAGGCTGCAAAACCCGCCGCCAAATATCTGTTAGGCCACGAGAGCGTATGGAGTTGTTTGAGTGCATTTTGATTTACTCTGGCGCGATGATGGCAGGTGCCTTCTTCGTCACGACGTTGCTTTGCCATTACCGCCGTCAGAAACCAGTGCCATTCTCTACTTTTGTGACTTCAGCTTGTTTGTCCACACCACTTACGATGATTGCTGGCACTTTGTTTATCGAAGCTCCGGAGGTTTTCGATTTGAATCATTGGAAGTTTGATTGGCTTCACATTAGGCTTTGGTTGATTTTATGGTCGTGGGGATTTTTTATTTCGTTCCTTACGTCACTTTTGGTTGTTATTTTTCATCGCAGATGGAGCAAGACACATAAGAAGCACGTGGTCTAGGCTGCAAATAAATCCGTTTCACTTAAAAATATTCCGCAACGCCAGCGCCGCAATCGTCACCACCAACATCAATCCGCTCGGCATAAATTTTTTCGTCTTCGCCAGACGAATCGCAAATACAATCAGCAGCAGCGCCATGACGATGTTGACCATTTTTCCGCGCAGCGAGTAATCCAAAATTCCCGGAATCGCCGCCAAAATCAAAATCACCGCAAAAATTGTGGAAGTAATCAGCGACACTTTGCTTTTGCCTTTGAAAAATCCAATCAACCCGCCGACGAGCAGCAGCACGATGTAAATCCACAACACTTTCGTCGCGAAATCATTCATGCGCGCAGCTTGCATGAAATTTTCCAAACCTCCAAGCCGGATTTCACCGCCTTTTGCTTTGCCGCGCGCGGATTTTCTGCTACAAGGCCAGCGTGTATTTGGAATTTTACGGCCTTAAATTGTCGCCGTTCGACATCACGCCCAACCCGCGTTTCCTGTTTCATAGCGGCAAACATCGCGAGGCCTTGAACCATTTGCTTTACGGCATTCGCGAGCGCAAAGGCTTCGTGCAACTCACCGGCGAAGTCGGCGCGGGCAAAACGACCCTTTGCCGCGCATTTCTCGAACAGCTCAGCGGCGAATTTTCCACCGCGCTCATCTTAAATCCCGTTCTCAATTCAAATGAATTGATGAAAGCCATCGCCACGGAATTTGCCTTGGACGTGCGGCATCTCGACCGGCTCGAAACACTCGACGCCATCAATAAATTTTTGCTCAAGCAGGCCGAACGCGGACGCGACACCGTCCTCATCATTGATGAAGCGCAAAATCTCACTGAAGAATTGCTCGAACAGGTTCGCCTGCTTTCCAACATCGAAACCGACGACCGGAAATTGTTGCAAATCGTTTTGCTCGGCCAGCCCGAATTGCGCGAGAAATTGAACAGCCCGCGCCTGCGTCAATTGCGTCAGCGTATCACCGTGCGTTATCATTTGAAACCGCTGACGCGATTTGAAACCGCGCAATACATCCAGCATCGCCTCGATTTTGCCGGCGCCAAAGGCGCTCCGTATTTCACGCAGCCAGCGTTCTGGCGGATTTTTCGATACAGCAACGGCGTGCCGCGATTGATAAATGCCGTTTGTGACAAAGCATTGCTTGCCGGATTTGTCGAACGCAGCGACCGCATCAACTTTCGCATGATTGGCCGCGCCATCCGCGAATTGGAAGGAGACATTCACGCATGAGCCTCATCAATGACGCCCTCAAACAAGCCAAACAATCCCAAACCAAAACCCCGCCGGGCAGTGTTCCGCCGCCATTGACGCCAGCGGTGCATCCGCCATCGCGCGGCGGTTCAATGTGGATTCTCATCCTCGCGGCAGTTTTATTTTTGGTGGCGGCAATTCTTTTTTTCAAATTGCTCAGCTTGAAACATGAACCGATTCCCGCCGCGACCAATGCGCCCGCGCTAACACAAACCGAACCTGCGAAACCGCAGCCGGCCACTTCCGCCGCCACCAATGCCGTCGAGCAATTGCCAAAAGTGCAAGCCATTCTCTTTGACCCGTCGAAGCCGTCGGCGATTGTGAATCGAAAAACCGTTCACACGGGCGATGCCGTGGGCGATTACAAAGTCCTGAAGATTTCAAAAAACAGCATCACGTTCCAACGCGCGGACGGCTCGACGGAAGAAATTAAAATGGGCGGACAGTAAAATGGCGGACGAGCGCCCTCGCCAAATAAGATCAATGCGCGTTCTCGAAAAATATTTTTCCAAATCGCCCGCAGTCGCCCGCGTCGCGCCATTTTTAATTTTTGTTTTACTCACCGCATGCCAGGGAATTTTCGGCGCGGCGTCCGCTTATTGGTTTTATTTTGCCAAAATAATTGTCGGCGCGTGGCTGATTTTGGAAATGCGCCCGTTCGTTTCCGAAATGCGATGGACAATTTCATGGGAAGCGATTGTCGTTGGCATTTTGATTTTTATCGCGTGGGTCGGGCTGGACAATTTTTATCCAAAATTCTTTCACGCGGTTGCCACGGGAAATCCATTTGACGTTTTTGGAAACAACCTCGCGTGGTTTTTTATCGCTGTTCACATTTTGGGAATGACATTTATTGTGCCGCCGCTGGAAGAAGTTTTTTACCGTTCATTTCTGTATCGCATCATCATCAACGAAAATTTTCTTTCCGTGCCGCTCAACAAGTTTCTGCCAACGCCGTTTTTTGCGACGGCGATTGCCTTTGGCATTGCGCACAACGAATGGCTGGCGGGAATTTTATGCGGCGCGGCGTTTCAATGGCTGGTGCTCCGCAAGAACCGTCTCGGCGACGCGATGACCGCGCACGCCATCACGAATTTTCTGCTCGGCCTGTGGATTGTCTGGAAGCACGACTGGCATTTTTGGTGAAAAGCGCTTTTACCGCGCACAGTCGACGCAGTGAATGATAAAATGAAACCTGTTCGTTTCATTAATTATATTTTTCGTATGTTCCAAATTTTTTCGAAATCTTCTTTGGAAATTTCAGCAATTTCAAATTCTGGCTCAGATCCAAGTTTAACTAAATCAGGCCAAGGCTCCAAACCGAGCTGAGAACCTCCAATTTGTTCAAATTTATCCGCAAAGCCCTTCCGACCATCTAAAAATATCTCTACCTTACGGTGTTCCCACTGTTCATTATCAATTTCGCTATAAATCCAAATAGGATCTATATTCGTGGTGTGTTTCCATTTTACGCGAATATATTTCATGGTGTTACTTTACAACAAGGCTCATAAATTATTGGGGGAACGGCGGGTCGAGATAAATGAGGTCAACAGATTCAGCCGCGATGGAGTCACGGAGCACGTTGAGGTTGTCGCCGTAATAGAGCTGATTCACCTGTGCTTGGGTTTATCAGTTTCGGATTTTTTGCGCGAGAGAAATTTCCCAAAACATGAAAACCATGTTTCAGCATGTTCCGGAAAAAGGCAAATCACTGAAAGCCCTCCTGATAACCATGCGGCGAGGATATTATATTTGTCGAGCAGCATCCAAAGACATGACGCCGCGAATATGATGCCAAGCACCCATCGCGTTCGTTTCATCTTTTTCGTGTCTTTCTTCGCGCCGTTCATTTTGTCCCAACTTTTTGATTTCCGTTTGTAAGCGGCTTACACAATCGCAAACTTGGCGACTGGAAAGCAATTGCGTCTGTTTCCAGTTCCAAACTGGCAATTCCCCAAAACTGGTCAACAAGGTTTCATATTTCGCTTCTTCATAGCCAGCGCAACAACGTGCAATCTCATAATCGTCAAATCCGATGTCCACACCACTGACAATCACGGACATAATCTCAAATTTGAGCACTGTAACTCAATGTCGTCCTATTACAGTCGCGAGCATACCCGCTTCACTCCGCTTGCACAGTGGGCGTAAGTGGGCGGCAACATAATCGCCAAATCTTTGGCTCGTTTCTATAGAGGCAAACACTTCAGAGCATAAACCCCAGTGTAAATACCCCTGCTAACTGACAATCGCTAGCATCGTAACCGCTTCTCTCCGTTTGCACAGATGGCGTTTGTGACCATAAACAAGTGAACATTCAAACAGCCTTGCCCACCATGCCAGCAATTGGCTCAAGTCAACCATCGTATCTGCAAAGAGAAATCCAACAATATGTCTAAACGAACCCGACCAAATTAACTCGTATAAATATACCTACGCGGAGACTTGTAATCAGCATGCCCGCCGTGCCAGCAAATGGTTCAAGTCAACTTGCATTGATTCCATGCTCAAGGTTTAACAAATCATTTTCTTAAATAAAAACCCACCATGGGAAATTTAAATAGAGACAAGAAAGGACATTTTGAAATTCGTGCAATTAAAAAGCGGCCTCCGATTTCTCGAAGGCCGCGTGTTACTTTCAGTTGATTACGGCGTTTTCACTTTTGCCGCGGACTTCGCGGCGTTGCCGTTGCTTTGCGCGCTTTGGTCAACGGTGAATCCCCAGTCGCCCAGTTTCTGTTCGTTGCCTTTGTTGAGCGCCAGCAGCAGGTCGCGCACGGCGGTCACGTAGTAGCTGACCGTGCCTTGCGTGCTGCGGTCGGTGCCCAACGCGTTGTCGCGGTTCTGCGTGGCCAGTTCCGCGTCGCGATACGCCTTGGCCGATGCCTGATTTTGCGTGTCCGCCGCCGTCGCTTTCGCGGCGAGGTCGGTCATGTTCAAGCCGGCCAGCACACTGCCTGCGCCGTCCGCCGTGTGCTTGACGCCAATCGCTTTTGCCAAAGCGATAAGGTCGTCCGCATTTTTTGGAATGATGACTCTTGCCATCGTTGTCACCTCCTTCCGATTGTCTGATGGTTTTGGTTTAAGAACGTCGGGAAGTCATGCTCCCGGCCTGTGGGAGCAACCCGCTAAAACGCTAGCGGAGGAGAAAATTGGCTGGCAACAGGAAAAATGGTTTATTGATTGTATAAACTGTCTCTAAACCATTTTTGCGAAAATCATTGAAAACATTGGCATTTTGAATCATCCGGACGAGCCGGAAAGCCTTCCGACTGACCCGGAAGACGCTCCGGTTGACGCGGAAAGCTTTCCCGATGAGCCGGAAGATTATCCGGTTGAAATGGAAAGTCGTCCGGCCTTGCCGGAACATCGCGCAGATAAGCCGGAAGATGTTCCGGATGACACGGCGAATTGTCCGGCTCTATCGGAAGATTGTCCGGTTGGGCCGGAAATGTTTCCGGCTTGTCCGGCAGATGAAAATGTTCAGGCGGAAAGCCGTGCGGTTGAACCGGAAGATTTGAGGCGTCAGCAGATTTACTTCACCGCGATATTCGCGTCTTCGTCGCGGGTGATTTCGAGGTCAACGCGGAAGCGGTCGAGCGTGCTGCCTTCCTGCGCGGCGAGATTGGCCACCGCTTCGTTGTAATCGGCGAGCGAACGAATTTCCTGCGAGCGCGCGGCGGTCAAACTGTTTTCGTATTGCAGCACTTCAAACGTCGTTGCCTTGCCGACGGCGTAAGTTTTTTGCTCGGCATCGAGCGCGGCTTCGGCATAAGTGCGCGCCTGCTTCGTCGCCTGCACGCTTTCATATTTCGATTTTGCGTCTTTGACGGCATTGTCAATTTGCACCAGCACGCTTTGCTCGTCTTGTTTCAACGTGAGCAGCACTTGCTCCAGCGTGGCTTTGGAGGCTTTGTAATTGTTGCGCGTGCCGATGCTGCCGAGCGGCACGGAAATTTGCGCGCCGTAAGTATAAAATGGCCGGTTCGCTTCGTGAATTTGTCCGAACGCGTCGGAAAATTCCGCGCCGGTGCCGTTGAAACCGTAAGTGCCGATTAAATCCAATTCGGGGAAAAGCTGGTTGCGATTGTATTTCAACTGGATGCCTTGAGATTCAGCCGCCAGCCGCGCTTGAATCAAATCCGGCCGCATGGTCATGCCTTTGCTCCAACTGTCCTGCAAATCGAATACTTCCATCGTCGCGGAAAGCACTTCGGAAGGCTGGATGTCCACGTCGTGCCATTGGTGATAATCGTCCGTGAGCAGATTTTTTAAAATATTTTGGTCGGTGGAAAGCGTGTCTTCCGCGCCAATCAAATTCGCCTGGTCTTGCGCCACCTGCGATTGGTCCTGCTGCACGCTCAATTGCGCGAGCGTGCCGATTTCCATCCGCTGCTGGTCTTGCGACAATTGCGTTTTTGCCAGCTTCAACGCGTCCTGCTGCACTTTTACATTTTCCTGCGCGTAAATCAGTTCGTAGTAGGCGTTCGCCACGGCGGTAACGGCGCTCATCACTTGTCCGCGAAAATTTTGCTCGGAAGATTTTAAATTATTTTTAGCAACGCGGATGACCAATCGCGTGTTGTCTATCCAGAAATTTTTCAGCAACGGCTGCACCGCGCTGACGGAAACTGAACCGCCGGAATGTTCGAATCCGCCGCCGCCGGACGAGCCGTAAGAGTCGGAAATACTGCCGCTCAAATTGTAAGTCATTCCCCACGGCGACGCGCCCGCGATGCCGGAACGAAATGAATTTACTTCCGTCACCGACGGCGGAACGGTATTCGTCAAACTCGGCCCTAGCCCGCCGCCGGAAACATTATGGTTGTGCGTGCCCGATGCCGTGAACGTCGGGTCCCAGCCGCTGTAAGCGATGTTCAAATCGTAGAGCGAAATTTTCGGATTGTAGCGCTGGATTTGGAGCTGAAGATTATGTTGCAGCGTCTGTTGGATGCAATCCTGCAACGACATCGCGTGTTGCGCGGCATTGGTTTCTAAAACGGGCGGAATGTTCGTCTGCGCGGCAATTGTAAAAATCGCCGAGAAAAAAACGGAAACGATGAAAACGTTCTTCATGCTGTTGTGTCATTCTGCGGTTTTCGCCCGCAATCGTCAAACACAAGACGCTCGCAAAAGTTGCGAGGTAACTAAATAGTTATTTACGGCGGGGCAAGACTCGAGCCCTGATTACTTTGCCGCCGCGGGAACTTCTTCGATTTTTGCGTTCTGTTCGAGAAACGCCAGAACTTTTTCATGCGCAATCTGGTCGTAAAGCTCGTGCACGCCGCCGCGCTTCTGCAAATCTTTGATGAATTTGTCCAGCGGAATTTGATACATCTGCGCCATCGCCTGCGCGCGTTGCAACACTTCTTCCTGCGTCACGGAAATTTTTTCCTGCTCGGCAATTTTTTGAATGAGAAATGCCAGCTTCACGCGCTCTTTCGCGCCACTCGCCGCAACGGAGTAAATCTGGTCCTTCTGCTTTTCAATTTCCTCGCGCGCCACGCCGCGCTGCGAATTTTCGCGCACGATGTCATAAACGACATTTTTTGTCTCATGCGCGACCGCCGATTCCGGCAAATCAAAATTCACGCGCTCCATCAGACTCTTGATGATTTGCCCGCGAACACTCTTGGCCTGCGAATATTTCAATTCGTTTTCCAAATCCGTGCGCACGCCGGCGCGAAGTTTTTCCAAATTTTCCGCGCCATATTTTTTTGCCAGCTCATCGTCAATTGCCGGCAAAACTTTTTCTTTCACTTCCAAAATCTCAACTTCAAAAACGCCTTTTTTGCCCTGCAATTCCTTCGTCACAAAATCGGCGGGAAAATCCACGTTGATGGTTTTCTTGTCGCCTGCTTTCGCGCCGAGCATTTGTTCGGCAAATCCGGCGATGAACGCGTTCGGCTCAATATCGAGCCAGAAATTTTTCTTTTCTGTCAAACCCTTCGCCGTCGGCGCGGTTTCAGTTATCGGCTTGCCGTCGCAAGTGCCGTTGTAATTGACGACCGCAATGTCGCCCATTTTAATTTCACGCGCGACCGTTTCAAATTTTGTGTGTTGGCCCGCGAGCAATTTAATCGCGCGCTCCACGTCTTCATCCGTGACCGATTTGATTTCCTTTTTCGCCGGCAAATTTTTGTAATCGGGCAATTGAAATTCAGGCGCCGTTTCAATCGTCGCGGCAAATTGTAAATTTTGCCCGCGCGCAAATTGGATTTCTTCGATGTCAGGATAGCCGATGACGGAAATTTTTTTATCTTCGAGCGCCTTGCGGTAATTCTCGCCGATGAGTTTGCGCTTGGCTTCTTCCTTGATTTCGGCGTCGTATTTTTTGACGACCATGTCGCGCGGCGCTTTGCCCG
The DNA here is from genome assembly GCA_021323835.1 of Verrucomicrobiota bacterium. Classification (GTDB taxonomy): domain Bacteria; phylum Verrucomicrobiota; class Verrucomicrobiia; order Limisphaerales; family UBA11358; genus UBA11358. Next base: position 12,497 of record JAJPKI010000362.1, read on the forward strand.
GGCGAAATCCCGGCAGCGCGGCCTGTTTCTGAAAATCCTTCGTAATGGCGTCAAAGGTTTCGTCCACGGATTTTGCATCCACTTCCACGCGCAGCAATTTTTTGCACGGCGCCAAATTTTCAACGGTGATATTCACGGTAATTTTTTATTAAACGAGCCGCGCAAAATACCTGAATCGCGGAAAAATCGCAACGGTTTTAGTGGCATAAATGAAGCATTTGCGTTTTTATGGTGGCCAATGGCGCAAACTATTTTCATCACCGGCACGGACACCGGCGTCGGTAAAACCGTTTTGGCGGCGCTGCTCGCCCAATTTTTGCGCGCGCAAAAAGTAAATGCCGTCGCGCTTAAACCGATTTGTTCCGGCGGACGCGACGATGCGCGAAAAATTTTTTCGGCGATGAATGGAGAATTGCTGCTCGACGAAATCAATCCGTGGCATTTCCGCGCGCCAATTGCGCCATTGCTCGCGGCGCGGAAGGAAAATCAAAAAGTGAAATTGCCGGAAGTCGTCGCGCACGTTCGTCAAATGCAAAAGCGATTTGACGTTTTGATTGTCGAAGGCGCGGGCGGGTTGTTGAGTCCGCTCGGTGAAAATTTTGATTCGCGCGATTTGATTTTGAAATTGCGCGCAGCGCCAATTATCGTCGCGCAAAATAAATTAGGCGTTATCAATCAAATTCTGCTCACGATTGAAGCGTTGCCGAAACATTTCCGGCGCAAAACGAAAATCGTTTTGATGTCGCCGCAAAAGCCGGACGCCGCGGCGATTTCAAATCCAAAATTGCTGTCGGAATTTTTCGATGCCAAAAGAATTTTTCAATTGCCGCACCTCGGAAAAAATCTCGCCGCGTTGAAAAATCCGCGCATTCAAAAAATGTTTCGCAAATTAGCGCGCTGACGGCGCGTTGGTGAACGACTGGCGAAACGGCAGATTTTTTTTGTAAAGTTCCAACCGGTTGCTGATGGCCGAAACTTGATTTGTTAAATCGAAAGCATTGGCCAAACCA
>JAJPKI010000327.1 GCA_021323835.1 Verrucomicrobiota bacterium
AACACGATGCTGAACAAATTTTTCCAGATGCAGACGATGATGAAGAAAATGGGCAAAATGCAGAAAATGATGGCCAAAATGGGCGGCGGTTTGCCGGGAATGTTGCGAAGGTAAAATGCGGGCGATTACAAACTTCGTTCGATTTTGTAATTCACGCGCGGCGGGAAACTGATACAGTGAAATTGTTAAATCAGATGAGCCGTCGTCGCAAAATTTTAATTGTCATCGGCCTTGCGCTGGCTGCGGCGATTGTCATTCCCGTCGTTCATCATTTTCAATTACGCCACTCTCTTAACGTTTACATCGCCGAACTTAAAGCCAAAGGCGAGCCGTTGGATTTAGCGCAAGTAGTTCCACCGCCCGTGCCGCCGGAGAAAAATGGTGCGCCGCTGATTACAAATGCGCTTTATCAAATTTATTCTTTTGAAATATCGAAAACAAATTCATTGGTTATATTAAATCCACCGGGTGATATTTTAATTAGTTCCTCAAAAGTTGAACCCGGTTGGAAGTTGCCGATCATTCATAACATTGATGGACGATGGCCAACAAACACGTGGGACGATTTAGCAACGCAATTAGTTGAAATAAAATCTTACCTTAATGATTTTCAAAAATTGCCTTACGGAATGGCGTTGGATTTTAACGATGCGCGTTCCAACGAGGTATCATTAACGCAACTAGTTCAACCGAAAGTAGCATTCCAATGGTTGCGTGCTTCGGTTCAGTATAATTTGCATCAAGGAAATACAGCCGCAGCTTGCGCCGACGTTCAGGCAATGCTCGCATTGGTTAAAGGCTCAAGTGATGACCGTTGGGAGATTTCGCAACTGGTCAATGATGCCTTGGCTCAAATGGCCTCATCATCCACTTGGGAAATTCTCCAGACAACAAACATTACGGTTGGTGAATTGGCGGAATTACAGCAAAAGTGGCAATCGCTTGAATTTGTCGCGCCGATGGAAAAGGCATTTCTGTTCGAACGAGCTCTTTCTTTGAAGCATCAAAACCAACTTCGTCAATCACCGGCTGGACTTTTAGTCTATGCTCGAGTTCCCGAAACCCGTTTCGTTCCCAAAAGCAGAATAAATGGAAAGTTGGTTGATTATGACGGCACGACTAATTTTGTTATGGTTAGTGAAAAATCATTTGCCGAAAGTGAAAGGTCAATTTTTGTGAGAGTTGCTCACGGCATTTCAAAAGTCTGGCACTGTTTTGTTTCTTGGCCTTATTTTTATTCATATACCGACGAAGTTAATGGTTTGAAGGAATGGCAAATCATTTTTTCCGCGACGCACATGGCAGAAACCAATGCTTCGCTTTCGGATATTCAATCATTTGTGAATACGAATTTTTCGCAACTTGGGTTTGAGCGCATCAAACAAAACCCTTACGCGATTTTTTCCGTCAATGCCAATCAACTTCCAGCTTTGCGCAAAGCTGTGTTGGCCGAGCAAACTAAAAATGCAGTCATTACTGCTATTGCGCTTAAACGCTATGAACTACAACGCCATGAATTTCCGGCGACACTAAATGAATTGGTTCCAAACTTTCTAAAAGCTGTTCCAAATGATGGCATGGACGGCCAGCCATTGCGCTATCGAAGAAACGCTGACGGTAGATTTTTGCTTTACTCAATTGGCGACAATGGAAAAGACGACGGCGGCGATCCGATTTCAGATCAAATAGACACGCCGGGAATGCATTACAGTCCAAGGGGTTCATGGGAAAATCCTCACTCGTTGGATTGGGTTTGGCCGCAACTTGCAACTCCGGCAGAAATTCAAAAATACAATGACGAGCAGGCGAAGAAGGCCGCCGCAGCGGCGCAGGAAAATTAATTTTACATCGGCCCGCCGACATTAATTTTGTTCTTCAAGCAATAGGCCGTGTTGCCGACGTATTTTTCCGCCCACCATTTCAGTCCGGCGCGTTCTTCCTTGGTCAGCGCGCGAATGACTTTCGCCGGCGCGCCAAGCACGAGCGAGCCGGGCGGAATTTTCGTGCCGCCGGTCACGAGCGCTTTCGCGCCGATAATGGATTGTTTGCCGATGACCGCGCCGTCCAAAATCACCGCGCCCATGCCCACGAGCACTTCGTCGCCGACTTTGCACGCGTGCACGATGGCGCTGTGGCCGACGGTGACCCAATTGCCGACGATGCATGGAAAATCGTCCGCGATGTGCAGCACGGCGTTGTCCTGGATGTTCGTGTGATGGCCGACGACGATGCGATTGATGTCGCCGCGCAGCACCGCGCCATACCACACGCTCGAATGTGCGCCGATGGTGACGTCGCCGAACACGATGCCGGTTTTGGCGATGTAAACGCCTTTGCCGAGTCGCGGTTTTTTGGTCAGGAACGTCTTAAGCTGCTTTTTGATTTCGGCCATGAAGAAAATTTAATTCCGATTTAATTTCAAAACAATTTGTTTCGCGCGAAGGCCGCGAAGGCCGCGAAGTCGGCGAAGGAAAAGTTTTGTCTTCGCGAATTTCGCGCGCGACATTTATTTTGTCCTCAACACGGCACGTGTTACGTTGTCTATGACGCATGACAAAGGGAAACCGGCCAAAACGGAAATTGCCGCGCTCGTTCAAAGAATTGACGCCATCGGGTCATTTCAATCCGCGAACATTTTTTCAAGAGCTGGTTTGGAAAGGCTGGCTCACGCCGCGGCACGGTGAACATCAGCGCCCGATTTTTCCAAAATTAAAATTCGGCGAAGTCGCGGTGACGTGGATTGGCCACGCGTCGTTCTTGATTCAATTCACGGATTTGAACGTGCTGATTGACCCGAATTTTGCCAATTGGCTTTTTTTGTTGAAGCGCATCAAGCGCAGCGGATTGCGAATTGATGATTTGCCGCCGATTGATTTGGTTTTGCTCACGCACGCGCACTTCGACCATTTTCACAAACCGACTTTGAGGAAATTGCCGCATCCAAAAATCGGCATCATGCCGCGCGGCGTCGGCGATTTGGCGCACAACCTCGGATTTTCGCGCGTCGTGGAATTGGAATGGTGGGAAAGTTTTTCGCAATCGGCTGCGGATTGGAAAGTCACGTTTGTGCCGAGCAAACATTGGGGCGCACGGACAATCCACGACAAGCATCGGGGCTACGGCGGATTTGTTTTGGAACATCAAGGCCGCAAAATTTATCACGCGGGCGACAGCGCGTATTTCGATGGCTTCGTGGAAATCGGCAAGAAATTTTCGCCGACGCTCGCGCTGCTGCCGATTGGCGCGTATCATCCTGAAAGTTTTCGGCACGTTCACATGGGACCGGATGAAGCGATTAAGGCTTTCGAAGATTTGCGCGCCAAATGGCTGGTGCCGATGCATTACGGCACTTTCAAATTGTCATTCGAGGAAATGGATGAGCCGCCGCGCTGGCTTTTGGAACTTGCGGCGAAAGAAAATTTGACGAAACAAATAAAAATCCTCGACGAAGGCGTGCCGATGGTGTTTTGATTTGCGCAAGCAAATGACCGAAGGCAATTCAGATTTTTCAAATCGCTTTGACGCGCTTCGTCGCTATGTGCCGCTCGCAGTTTGGGTCATTGTCATCTCGGTTTTGCTTTTCATTCCGCTGCGCATCATCCAATACGGTTATTTGCCGGGCGACGATTCGTTGCGGCACGCGGCCAAGGCGGTCAGCGGCAAATCGTGGTCGGAAATCCTCGTGCTCAATTCTGTTTACAAAATTGACCACGAGTTCGGCTGGAATCTGCTGCTCGAAAAATTGCATCAATGGGAAAATTGGACGGCGGAGAATCTCGTGGTTTTTTCGGTCGTGATTTTATTTTTACTCGTCGTGTGGTCGGCGTTGCCCTGGCTGCGGCGGCCGGAAGCGTGGCTGGTAACGTTGTTGGCAGCGCATATTTTATCCGGCTTCGGCGACCGGCTCACGCTCGGACGCCCTTATTTAATTTCGATTGCGGCAACCATCACAATTCTTTTGCTGTGGCAAAAGTTCGGCGCGTCGCCGCCGAAAATTTGGATGCTGGCACTGGCGACAATTATTTTTGCGCTCGTCGTTTTTTTTCACGGTGTTTGGTATTTGTGGGTTTTGTTGCTCGGCGCATTTTTATTTGCCGGACAAATCCGCTGGGCGATGAGTCTCGGTTTTTGTTGGATTGTCGGGATTATCATTGGCAGCGCGCTGACGGGACATCCGTTGGCGTATCCGGCACAAGCAATCAAACTTGCGTTGCTCGCGGTCGGCTCACACGAAACGCAACGCACGATGGCGTCGGAGTTGCAACCGTCCGGCGGCGACGTATTTGCGCTGGCAGCGTTTGCCGCGTTGCTCGTGCTGCGTCAATTGGCAAAATTAAATTCGATTCCATTGCTCAAAAATCCCGCGTTTTGGCTGGTTGCTTTCGGTTGGGTGCTGGGATTTCGCGTAGGCAGATTTTGGATTGATTGGGGCTGGCCGGCGCTGCTGGTTTTAATCGCATGGGATTTGCAATTAT
>JAJPKI010000062.1 GCA_021323835.1 Verrucomicrobiota bacterium
GATGTCCTCGCGAATCGCCGCGTGCGGACAACCGCCGGTTTCCACCGCGCGAATTCGTTCCGCTTCGAGTGCGTTGTGTTTGGTCAGAAATTCGCCGTCTTCTTTCGTAAAAATGTCGTTCGTTACGACAGCGATGTTCATTGTCTCGCGCAGCCGCTTGCAGAGTTGCAACATCAACGCCGTCTTGCCGCTGCCGACCGGTCCGCCGACGCCGACGGTGAAGGCACGTCGGCCAAAATCGCGGTCAAGTGGCAGTTCGCGTTTGTGAAAATGGCCGGGATGATCCGCATGTTCGTGCGGATGGCCATTGCCGCCGTGCGAATGAAAATGGAAAAGTAGTTTCATAAATCAACTTTGGAAAAGGCGCGAGTAAAGCCGGTCTTGCGCGCCCTGCCATAAATCCAGCAGCGGCGCGGTTTGGGCGATGTCGTCCAGCGACAGCGATTCGCATTTGTTCAAAATCATTTCAGTTTTCGGCGATAATTTGCGCTGCAATATTTGCGCCTCCATCGGGCCAACGATATTTAATCGCACCGCTGCCGCAAAAACACTGCGCAAATGATTGAAGAAAAACATTCGCATCGTCGTCTCGCGTGAAATATCAAGCCGACGCAAATACGCACCAAATATCGGCGAGAGATGGGCGAATTGAATTTCTAATTTTCGATTTTCGATTTTTGGCTTGAAAATTCGTTTCACTGCCATCACAAACGCTTTGCCCTGCAAACGGCTCGCACGGTTCGCAACATGATTGGTCGTGAACGCATCACACAGCGCATCGAGTTCGGAAAGTTTCTCAGGTTCTTCAAACGCCGGCGTCACCAATGGCAACGCGGCATGGCCGAGTTGATTCAAACTTGCATCGAGAAATAAAAGTAATTCGTCACGATTGCGGATTTCGCCGTGCTGCCAGGCGGCTTCAAGGCCGGACGAATGCGCAAAACCACCGGTCGGAAACGCCGAGTCAATCAATTGCCAGATGAGCCAGTCATTTTCGCTGCCGAGATTCAAAGGCGCGGAGAAAATCCTGGCGGACGAAAATCCATTTCTGTTCTCTGCGTTTCTGCGGCTCATCAAAATAAAAAGTAACGTTGTGCCAATGGCAAAATTCTCGCCGGCGTGCACGTGAGCAATTCGCCATCGGCGCGGACTTCGTAAGTTTCGGGGTCAACCGTGATTTTCGGCATCGCATTGTTCCATTTCAAATCGCGCTTGCCGATTTTGCGGCAGCCGCGCACGGCTTCGATGCGCTTGCTCAGGCCATAATTTTTTGCGACGCCTTTTTGTTTTGCCAGTTTGCTGACGAACGCAATGGAAGTTGTTCCGGTTGCACGACCAAACGCACCGAACATCGGGCGCATGAATACCGGCTGTGGGGTCGGAATGCTTGCATTCGGATCGCCCATTTGCGCCCAGGCGATGACGCCGCCTTTGATGACCATTTCCGGTTTCGCACCGAACATCGCCGGTTTCCACAAAACAAGATCGGCGAATTTGCCGACTTCGACGGAGCCGATGACATGCGCCATGCCGTGCGCGAGCGCGGGGTTGATCGTGTATTTAGAAAGGTAACGTTTGATACGGACGTTGTCGTTGTTTCCCCGCTCTTCCGACAGGCGACCACGCTGCTGTTTCATTTTGTCCGCCGTTTGCCAACTGCGCGTGATGACTTCGCCGATGCGTCCCATCGCCTGCGAATCGGAACTCATCATGCTGATCGCGCCCAAATCGTGAAGAATGTCCTCGGCGGCAATCGTCTCGCCGCGAATCCGGCTTTCGGCAAACGCCACGTCTTCCGGCAAATTCGGATCGAGATGATGGCAGACCATGAGCATATCAAGATGCTCATCAATTGTGTTAACCGTGTAAGGCCGTGTGGGATTGGTCGAACTCGGCAGCACGTTCGGCTCGCCGCAAATGCGGATGATGTCCGGCGCATGGCCGCCGCCCGCGCCTTCGCTGTGATAAGTGTGGATAGTCCGGCCTTTGAACGCAGCAATCGTGCCTTCGACGAATGTGGACTCGTTCAACGTGTCCGTGTGAATGGTTACCTGCACGTCGTGCTTGTCCGCCATGCTCAGGCAGCAATCAATCGCCGCCGGTGTCGTGCCCCAATCTTCATGAAGTTTCAACCCGATGGCGCCCGCAGCGATTTGTTCCGGCAAACCCGCCGGCATAGCGGTGTTGCCTTTGCCGGTGAAACCAAAATTAAGCGGCAACGAATCCACCGCCTGCAACATTGCCTGAAAATAAAACGGCGCGGGCGTACAGGTCGTTGCGCATGTGCCGACGGCCGGACCGGTGCCGCCGCCGACCATCGTCGTCAGTCCGGCGGCGATGGCTTCGTGCGCCTGCTGTGGACATATAAAATGAATGTGCGCATCAAATCCGCCCGCCGTGAGAATCAAACCTTCGCCGGCGATGACTTCCGTCGTGACGCCAATGATCATTCCTTTGGTGACGCCCGCCATCACATCAGGATTGCCTGCTTTTCCAATTCCGGAAATCAAACCGTTCTTGATACCGATGTCGGCTTTGTAAATTCCGCTCCAATCCACGACGAGCGCATTGGTGATGACGCAATCGAGCGCGTCCGCATCGCCGACGCCGGCGGCTTGTCCCATGCCTTCGCGGATGACTTTGCCGCCGCCGAATTTGCATTCGTCGCCGTAAGTCGTGAAATCCTTTTCAACTTCGAGGATGAGCGACGTGTCGCCAAGCCGGACCTTGTCGCCGGTCGTCGGCCCGAACATATCGGCGTAATGACTGCGTTTCATTTTATGCGACATGGGAAAACCCTTTCTGCTTCACCTGCCTCAACGCGGATTTCTTCCCGGCAACAGAAACCTTCCCATTTGCCAGATTATTTCCGCCGCGAATGATTTTTTTTCCGGCAATTTCCACGAGCTTCACGGTTTTGGTTTCGCCGGGCTCAAAACGAACGGCGGTTCCCGCCGGAATATCAAGCCGCCTGCCGTAAGCCGCGCCTCGATCAAATTTCAGCGCCGCATTCGTCTCAATGAAATGATAATGGCTGCCGACTTGAATCGGGCGGTCGCCGAGATTGGTCACAGGAATTTCCGTCATGGCGCGGCCGGCGTTCAATTCAATTTCGCCGTCGAGAATTTCCGTTGATCCGGGAACCGATTCATTCGCGACTGATTTGAAAATCGAAATCTTCGGCACTGGCAGAAAACTGCCATGGAGCGCAAGCGCGAGATTTCCATTTTCGGCGGCAACCGGATGATGCACCGTCACGAGCTTGGAGCCGTCGGGAAATGTGCCTTCAACCTGCACGTCGTAAATCATTTCCGGCACGCCGGCCATGACTTGATTTCTGCCGAGCAACCGGCGTCCGAGATTCATCAGTTCGGCAACACTTTTGCCATCGCGGATAAATTCGAGGATGACCGTTGCAATCAAAGCGACGGCTTCCGGATGATTCAGTCGCACACCGCGTGCGAGCCGTTTCTGCGCGAGGAATCCGGCGTTATGCAGAAGCAGTTTGTCAATTTCGCGAGGTGAAAGGTGCATAAATTACCATTTGCGCGCCCACGGATCATCGCCGAGAAATTCGCAAAAAAAATCCAGATGACGATGAATTTCGCGGCCAACGGCTTCGACTTGTTCGCCGGCAATGCGGAGAACGGCGCCGTCGCGAATCGGACTGGCGCTGGCCACGAGTGGCGATTTTCGTTCAACCGGTTTGGCGGAAATTTTTTCAAGCAATTGATTTGCGGCGGCGCGCAGCGGTTCGCCGATGAACAACAGCGTGGCAAAACAATTGAAACGACCAGCACGCATCGGTGATGCGAGCGAACCGTCCGCGGAATCCAACAAAATGGAATCAAAGAAAATTCTTTCGCCCGCGAGAAAAACGTCGTTGCGGCTTTTCAACGAAGAAAATTCCCAGCGTTCGCCGCGAGCGGCGCGACCGGAAC
>JAJPKI010000127.1 GCA_021323835.1 Verrucomicrobiota bacterium
AAAATCGGCAGATACATACAAATGACCATGCCGCCGACGACGACGCCGAGGAAAACGATGAGCATAGGTTCGAGCAGCGACATCAAACCCGAAAGCGTGGTCTCGATTTCTTCATCCAAAAAATCGGACACGCGTTCGAGCATGTTGTCAATGTTGCCGGTTTGTTCACCGGCGCTCATCATGCGGATGACCATGCTGGGGAAAACGGGATGCTTGGCCAGGGCGGCAGAAATGCCTTCGCCACGCTCGATGTCGGCGGAAGCTGCCTTGATGGCGCGTTCAATGACGGTGTTGTCCACGGTTTGCGAAACGATTTGCAGCACTTCCAAAATCGGCACGCCGCTGCGCACGAGCGATGCGAGAGTGCGTGTGAAGCGCACGAGGCAAATTTTGTGCGCGATAGAACCGAAAACCGGAAGGCTGATGCGGCGGCGGTCCCAAAAATCGCGACCTTGCTTGGTTTTGATGAAATAAAACCAGCCCCAAACAGCGCCGCCGAGGACCGGCAAAATGAGCAGGAGCCAGTGTTGAAGAAATTCGCTGATGTTAATTAAAAATTGTGTGGGCCCGGGAAGCTTGGCGCCGAAGTCGGCATAAACTTGTTTGAAAACGGGAACGACTTTAACGAGCAGGAAAATTGTGATGCCGATGGCGACGACGATGACGGCGGTCGGATACATCATGGCCGATTTCACTTTCTTGCGGATTTTTTCCATGTTTTCCAAATAGGTCGCCAGACGCGCGAGAATTTCAGCGAGGAGGCCGCCTCTTTCGCCGGCGCCGACCATGGAAACGTAAAGACGGTTGAAGGCTTTGGGATGCTTGGCCAGCGCTTCGGAAAAACTTTCGCCCGCTTCGACGCGCGTGGTGACGTCTTTGATGACGTCTTTCATTATTTTGTTCGGCGATTGGTCGGCGAGCGCTTGCAGCGATTGGACGATGGAAATACCCGCATCCACCATTGTGGCTAATTGGCGGGTGAAGACGACCAGGTCCGTGAGGCGCACTCTGCCGCCTTTGGTTTTTCCAGTTTTGCCGATGCGTTCCTGAATGGAAAGCACGAGCAAATTGCGATTCAGAAGCGCGGAGATGGCGGCTTGTTCCGTCGCAGCGTCCACGACGTTTTTAATTTCCCGACCGGTCAAGGTATCGCGCGCGGTGTAAGTGAATGTAGGCATGTTTCCTTCCGTTCTGTCTTTTAGAAGAATTGCAGAAAAATTGCAAGTGTTATTGCACCCGCAGACGATAAAAGGGGGCGGCCTTGGTTCGTCTGCAAAACCGGTCTTTTTGTGGTTAAAAAAAGTTGTTGTCAAATGGTTGGATTTTTCCTATTTTTATCGGCAATTGCACCGCGATGGTGCCGGGGCAAAGTGTATTTGCCTCGCAGCGCACAGGCGCGCTGGCAGAGAAACATTAACCAACAAATAACAAACAACATCGGAGGAACCAGATGAAGTTTAATAAATGGACATTGGGTCTGGCAGCGGTCGGAGCGGTCAGTCTCGCTTCGGCGGCTCGTGCAGACGAAAAAATGAGCCAGGTGCAAACCGCGCTCTCAAACACGACGATTAGCGGTTACGTTGATACGTCAATCCAATGGAATCCCGGCACCGGCAACGGCTATGTTGCTCCCGTGTCATTCCAAAATGCAAACAAGGCCGACGGCTTCAATTTGAATGTCGTTGACTTGGCGATTGATAAGCCGCTGGACGAAAGCCCATGGGCTGCTGGCTATCACGTTGAACTGTGGTTTGGCCCTGATGCCAATGCATTGGCAACTGTGAGCAATCCATACCTCAATCCCACTGTTTATTCCGGAAGCGGCAGTGCTAACTTTCCCGGAGGATATTGGTATAGTTCTGGTGCTGGCGCTTCAGATTTCGCCATCCGCCAAGCCTACGTCGCCTTGAGAACACCCATCGCGAACACCGGCATTGATTGGAAACTCGGTGTGTTTGATAGCCCGCTCGGCTATGAATCCACCAGTTCGCCAAGCAATCCGTTCTACACACGCTCTTACGGCTACACGATTGAGCCAACGGAATTGACCGGCCTCGAAGGCACCTTCAAAGTCAATGACATGCTCTCATTTACAGCGGGCATCGCCAACACGCCATCGCCGATGATTAACTCGCGCCCCTTCGTATCGTATGACGACGAGTCTCAGGCTCACGCGGAATCTATGAAAACCTACTTCGGAGCGGTCACGTTGACGGCTCCGGACAGCTGGGGTTGGGCATCCGGCTCAACATTGACCGCTGGCGTTCTCAACGGCTATTTGCCGACTTGGGGATATTATGGTGGAACACAAACCAGTTGGTATTTGGGCGGCACCATTGCGACGCCGGTCAAAGGACTAAAAGCTGGCTTTGCATTGGATTATCTCAACATGGGTAATACCGATTACGGTTCCGGCGATTATAATTATTGGACCTATACATTTGCGTTGTATGCCAGCTATCAAATCAATGATAAGACCAGCATCAACGTCCGTGGCGATTATTGGAAAAATTGGTATGACTGGTCAGATGACCAGGAAAACAACCTGTGGAGTCTGACGGCCGACGTGCAATACAACCTGTGGGCCAATGTTATCACTCGCGTGGAAGCCCGTTGGGACCATGCTGACCATGGTAAGCCATTTGGCGGCACATCACCATACAACTACGATGATGATGGCTATTTCTATAGCGAATCCGACGGCGGCACAAAACAAAATGCCTTTACATTGGCATTGCAAGTCATTTATCAGTTCTAATTTGATTTAGAATTCACGCCCCTTCTGCTAAATGCGGAAGGGGCTTTTTATTTTGCAAACAACGCTCTCCGTTGTTGCCATTTCTTGCGGAGAACAACAATCAAGGACATACTTGGAAGATTATTGCTTGCCTGGTTTGGCAGCTTTATTTTCATTGTGAAAGAACATGGCGACATTTCCCACGCACACTGACCCGCTCTCGCAAACCCTGCAAGCTGCGGCTATGGCATGGAAACGCCGCGATTACCAGCGCGGCATTGAAATATTGGAAAGCGCCGCCAAGATGGCGCCGCACAAACCGGAAATTTGGTTCGATTTGGCGCGCTGTCATGGTTTTTGCTACAATTACAAGGCCGCAGAAGAATGTTTTGAGAAGGGCATCCGCGTCACGGGTTGGAAAACAGAATCCTTTTTGGAAGCAGGTCGCCGCTGCCTCGTTTTTTCCCAAAATGAAATGGCGAAAAAATATTTCGAGCGTGCCTTGAAGCAGAACGGCAATTCCATCGAAGCATTGATGCGATTGGCATATATTCACCTGCGGCACAATCATCTCAATGAAGTTGCGCAATTGGCCGACCGGGCAATCCATGTGGACAAAAATTTTATTCCTGCCCTGCTTCTTCGAGCCGCATTGCTTCGGTTGAATAATAAATGGGATGAATCGGAAAGACTCTTGCGTTCGTTCATAACGAAATCCGAATTGGACGCCCGAACTCGCGCAGAATCATGGTATGAATTGGGAACGATTTTAGACCTTCAACAACGCTACGATGATGCCATGGCGGCTTTTTTAGAAGCTAAAAAATGTATTCGCTCAATGATGGGACAAAATACCGTTGACATAGAAATTCGCCGGGAAAATGCAAAAAAGGCAGGCAAAACAATTTCAGCCGCCATGTTAAAACGGTGGCAGGCATCGACCCTGTCAGAATCGCCAAAACGTTTTGCTCTGCTCTGCGGTCATCCGCGGTCCGGAACCACTCTTCTGGAGCAGATTTTGGATTCACATCCCGAAATTATATCCGTGGAAGAGACAGATATTTTCAATGAAGAAGCCTTGCTTCCGGTGACCCATGCCGTGCCACACGAATTAATTTTCACAGCTTTGGATACTGCCTCAAATGCCCAAGTGCATAAATCTAACTCGGCCTATTTTCAATGCGCCGAACGTTTTCTCGGTCAGCCCGTTGGCAACCGATTGTTAATTGATAAAAATCCGTCTTTGACTTCGCTAATTCCCGCAGTCATTCGCATCATTCCCGAAGCAAAATTTATTACCGCTCTTCGCGATCCTCGTGATGTTTGCATCAGTTGTTTCACTCAGCCATTGATGCCGGTCACGCCGGTAAGCGAAGTTTATTTGACCCTTGAAGCAACTGCGACTGAATACGCCTCCGTCATGGGCTTGTGGCAAATGCTCAAACCGCTCATGGCCAATCCATTTCTTGAAGTGCACTACGAAGACCTGGTGGAAAATCTGGAAACCGTTGCGCGGCAAACTTTGGAATTTCTTGAACTTCCCTGGAATGACCGCGTTTTGGAATTTCAGAAACTTTCGCAAAACAAACTGGTGCGTTCGCCGACTTTCGCGGAGGTCCGAAAACCTGTTACCAAGCGCGCTGTCGGCCGCTGGCGCAATTACCAAAAATATCTCGAGCCTTGTTTACCGGTTTTGGAGCCTTTTGTAAAAGCGTTTGGTTATGAATAATCTGCGGCAATGACATTGACATCCAAAGCGAACCACACTCCGGGATCTCAAATGTTGCAGGCGGCGGAAGCTGCCTGGAAGCAGCGGGACTATCAGCGAAGCATAAGTATTTTGGAACAGGCCAGTCGTTCTTTGCCCGACAATCCGCAGCTTCTGCTTCAATTGGCGCGTTGTCACGGCTTATGCCACAATTATGCCGCCGCAGAAAAATATTTTGAACGAATTGTTAAAGTCACACGGGAAAAGAATGAAACATTTATGGCCGCCGGGCTGCATTTTTTGAATTTCGGACAATTCGAAACGGCTGGTCATTATTTCGAGCGCGCATTGAAACAAAATGGCGATTCCATCGAAATTTTTGCGCGCCTCGCCGAAATCCGTGAACGGCAAAATCGTTTGGATGAAGCGGCCGATTTAATTGAACGCGCGTTAAGTTTAAATGCCGATTTCATTCCCGCGCAATTGATTCAGGCGCGATTGCATCGTCTGTCCGGACAATTGGACAAAGCAGAAATGCTTTTACGTTCGCTGGTCAACAAGCCAAATCCCGATTCCGAATTACGCGCTCGCGCATGGTATGAACTCGGAGCGGTTTTGGATAAATTGTCGAGATTCGACGCCGCCATGACGGCGTTCCTCGAAGCCAAGGCGTGCGTGATTCCCACCGACGCGCAAAAAGCCGCGCGATTGGCCGCGCGAAATGAATTGGGAAAAACTGCCGGAGCCATTTCATCTGCAATGCTGCGGCGCTGGCAAGCGGCTGGCGAAAAATTTAAGCCCCGGCATAAACTCGCAATTTTATGCGGACACCCGCGGTCCGGCACTACGCTGCTTGAACAAGTTTTGGATGCGCATCCGGGAATTGTTTCTGCGGAAGAAACCAACATTTTCTATGAAGAAGCTTTTGTTCCGCTGGGACGCGGCGCTGCGGCGGACGCTCATTTTATTCCGGTTTTGGATTCCATTGCGCCCAGCCTGTTGCGGCAATCGCGCACCAATTATTTTCGCTGCATGGAGCGCTTTCTGGCGCAATCCATTGGCAACCGTTGGCTGATTGACAAAAACCCCTCGCTGATTTCACTCATTCCGGCAATTATCCGTATTTTTCCCGAAACCCGTTTTTTGGTCGCGCTTCGCGACCCTCGTGACGTCTGCCTTAGCTGTTTCATGCAACCGCTATTTCCGACTCAACGCATCAGTGCGACCTATCCTACTCTTGAAACGACGGTGACAGATTACTCATTGACCATGGGCTTATGGCAAACACTCAAGCCCATCATGCCCAACCCGTTTCTCGAAGTGCGTTACGAAGATTTGGTGGAAAATCTGGAAGCTGTTGCCCGACGGACGCTGGAATTTCTTGAAGCGCCGTGGGACGACCGCGTTTTGCAATTTCAAAAACACGCTCAAAATAAAATCGTCCGCTCGCCAACTTATAGCGATGTCCGCCAGCCCGTCACCAAACGCGCTGTCGGACGTTGGCGCAATTATCAAAAATATCTCGAACCTTATTTGCCAACGCTCGAGCCGCTGGTGAAAGCTTTCGGTTACGAATGAGCGTAGCGACAAAATTATTGTAGTTTCTTTCCACAAAATGGGCGAAGATTGCGTCAAATAATCTGACGAAAGGAATTTATGGCGCAGGCGATTATGGATCCCGAAAAAGTTCGTCGCTTTGCCGACGAACTGCAACGCTTCAACACCGACCTGGAAAACCGCCTCGTCCTGTTGCAATCGCGCTTCGCCGCGTTAAGCGACACCTGGAACGACCAGGAACACGCCAAATTCGCCGAAGAATTTTTGCAAACGATGAAAGCGTTGAAGAGATTCATTGATTTATCCAAGGAACACACGCCGTTTCTCTTGCGCAAAGCCCAGCGCATCGAGGAATATCTGCGCCAAAAATAAATGGCCGAGCAAGCACAAGTCACATCCGTGGAAGCGATTGAACAATTTCGCGCCGCGCTCGTCATTTATTTGAGCCAGGCGCGCCCCGCGCTCGAAGAAGTTTCCGCGGAAATTGCCCGCGCTAAAGCCTGGCTGCAAAATGACCAGCGCCGTTTTTGGGAAAATGAATTGCGCCAGTGCCGGAAAAAACTGGAAGAAGCACAGCAGGAATTATTCAGCGCGCGCATTTCCAATTTTCAGGAAGCCACGTCGTTGCAGCAAATGGCCGTCAACCGCTGGCAGCGCACCGTGCGCGAAGCTGAAGAAAAATTGGCGCGATTAAAGAAATGGGACCGCGAACTGGAAAATCGTTCCGAGCCGCTCTTGAAAGCCGCCGAGCAGTTTCACACTTTTTTGACGCTGGAATTGCCCAAGGCCATCGCCTATTTGGCGCAAGCCGTGAAAACTTTGGAAGCTTACGCCAACGTTTCCGCTCCGGCAAAAACAGGAGATTCCATATGAGCATGGCTGGAAGCAAAAGTCGCTTAACCGGCGCCACCAAAGAACTGCAATTGAAATGGCAGCAGACGAAAAATTATTGGCGCGACCAAAAAAGCATGGAATTTGAACATAAATTCCTGGAAGAATTGTTTGCCGGCGTGGACAAAACCGTTGTCATCGTCGAAAAATTGGACGAACTTCTAAAAAAAGTCAGACACGATTGTGAATGATTTCGGCGTCAAAGAAATGCTCGTGCTGCTCGACGCGTTAAAAGACGTGGTCCGGGATTTTGCCGCGCGCGAAGAAAAATTGTCCGGCGATTATCAATTGCGAACCGCTGCGGCAATTAAATTGTCCGACGATGCCGTGGCGGCGCACACCAAAAAACTGGCCGATACACTGGAGGCCGAAAATATCGCCCGCGAATCCGGCAAAAACAATCTTCAATTCCGTTTTGAAAACCGGAAATTGAAAATTAATCGCGCTCACGCCGCTGCGCGCAAAGTCGTGATGGACGCCATCGCTGGCGAGCACGGTCAATTGAAAGAAAAAATTCAACAGAATACTCAACAAGCCGAGTATCAACGCGACCAGGCACTTGCCGAAACCGTTGTCACTCTGGAAAATTTTCGCGTTAAGGTTGCCGATGCTCATGAAAAATTCGAGGAATTAACGCAGCGCGCGCGAAAAACTCTCGGTGGCGGAACGGTAAAAGATTTGCTCGCGCAAAAGCGGCCCGAGCCGGATTTGTCGCCGGACGAAAATCAATTGTTCGCGCAATTCGAGAAATCGTTTCAAAAAATTGAAAGTGATGTGGAACAATTTCAAAAAGCCGCGCCACCAAAACTGTTGCGCTTCACCGGCGGCAGCAAAACCAAGCCGCTGGAAAATTCGATTGGCGAAAATCTGGTAAAAGCCCGCAAATTTTTGGATTCAGCCGCAGAAAAAGCAGAGTTGCGCTATCAGCAGGACCAAAATCGAATCAAAGCGGAAGCTGAAGAAACCGTTCGCAACATCAATGCAGAATGGAAGCAAGCCGTGCGCGGAGCAATGGATTTGCGCGACAAGCGACCGGCGGAAATTGACGAGCGCGCACGGAAAGTTCACGCCAGGCATGAAGCGCTGCATAAAATTCAAGCCGAACGATTTGAAAAACGGCACACGGAAACGGTCGAACGGATAAAAGGGCAGTCGGAACTCGAAGCCAAAAATTTTTCCGACGCGCATTCGGTAAAAATGGCGGCGCTGGAAAAAGAATTTGAAGCCGGCTGGCAATCGCTGGAGACGGATTGGAAAAATTCTGTTCTGCCGCTGTTCGAAAAAATTCGCACAGCCAAATCAGACGCTGAAAAATTATTTCCGGAATGGAATCAATCACGCTGGCAAAATTGGAAACCGCTAACCGATTTCAAAAATGCGGCGCAATTCGCGCATTTGGAAATTGAAATCGAAAAGTTTGCCGAGACGCTGCCGAAAGACAAACGACTCACGCTGCCGGAAACGAAATTTTCTGTTCCGCTCGCGCTGGCGTATCCGCAACAAGGTTCAATTCTTTTTGAAACGAACAAAGGCGGCGAGAACCAAGCCGTTGCCGCAATCAACAACATCATTTTCCGGTTGCTTTCGACCACACCGCCCGGCAAAGCGAGTTTCACGATTTTTGACCCGGTCGGCCTTGGTCAAAATTTTGCCGCGCTGATGCACTTGGCGGATTACGAGGAGGGCGCGATTAACAGCCGCATTTGGACGCAGACGACGCAGTTCGAGGAAAAGCTCGACGAGCTGACCGAGCACATGGAAAAAGTCATCCAGATGTATTTGCGCAATGAATACGCGACGATTGCCGAATACAACGCAAGCGCCGGCAGCATCGCGGAGAAATATCATTTTCTCGTCATCGCGTCGTTTCCGGTGAACTTCAGCGACGTCGCGGCGAAGCGGTTGCGCAACATTGCCGCGAACGGCGCGCGCTGCGGTGTTTATCTGCTCGTGCATTGGGACCAGCGCAATGCGCCGCCAAATGATTTTGTGCCGGATGAATTGCGAAAAAATTCCATCCGCATTTTGCGTGGCGAAAATAATTTTTATCTGGCGAACTGGCATCCGGCAGGAACGAAATTAAATCTCGATACGCCGCCGCCGCCGGACTTTGCGACGAAATTTTTGCACGACATCGGTGAAAGCAGTCGGAATTCAACGCGCGTGGAAGTTCCGTTCGAACAAATCGCGCCGCCAGAAAATAAAATTTGGAGCGAAGAGACGACCGAAGAATTGCGCGTGGCGATTGGGCGCAGCGGTGCGACAAAATTACAATATCTGGAAATTGGCAAAGCGACGCGACAACACGCGCTCATCGCGGGCAAAACCGGTTCGGGAAAATCCACGCTGTTTCACATCATTATCACGAACCTCGCGATGTGGTGTTCGCCGGAACAGGTGGAATTTTATCTCGTAGATTTCAAGAAAGGTGTCGAATTTAAATGCTACGGCAGTCGCCGATTGCCTCACGCGAAAGTTGTGGCGATTGAAAGCGATCGCGCGTTTGGTTTGAGCGTGTTGCAACGCGTGGATGATGAATTGCGCCGTCGCGGCGATTTGTTCCGTCAACTCGGCGTGCAAGATTTGGCCGGCTACAAACGCGCCGTCGGGTCTTTGCAGACGGCCACCATGCCACCGTTGCCGCGTTCGTTGCTGATGATTGACGAGTTTCAGGAATTTTTCACCGAAGAAGACCGTGTTTCACAAAGCGCGGCGGTTTTGCTCGACCGCATCGTCCGTCAAGGCCGCGCGTTTGGCATTCATGTGCTGCTCGGTTCTCAAACGCTCGGCGGTGCTTACACACTGGCGCGAGCGACGATTGGTCAAATGGTCATCCGCATCGCGCTGCAATGCAACGAAGCCGACGCGTATCTCATCATGGACCAGGACAATCCCGCGCCACGATTGCTCACGCGACCGGGCGAAGGAATTTACAACGACGCTGCGGGTGCTCTGGAAGGCAACTCGCCGTTTCAAGCGGTTTGGCTGTCGGAAGAAGTGCGCGACAATTATTTGCAGAAAGTTCGCGAACGCGCCGACGAGAAAAAATTTCCGGGGCCGTTTGTTTTCGAAGGCAGCGCGCCGGCGGACGTGCGCGAAAATTTAATTTTACGCGAATCGCTGCAAACAATTCCAACAAAACAACCGGCCCAATCGAAAATCTGGCTTGGCGCGCCGAATTCCATCAAAGGCCCGACCGAAGCCGTTTTCCAACGGCAAAGCGGCAGCAATCTTTTGATTGTCGGCCAAAGCGAAGAACGCTCGCTGACGATTTTAGCCGTTGCGATGACGTCACTGGCGGCACAATTCCCGAAATCGGCGGCGAAATTTTTTATTTTTGACAGCACGCCGCAAGGATTTTCCGAGCGTGAATTTATTGAAAAAATTTCCAAAGCGATTCCACAAGAAATGGTTCTGGTCAGTAATTCCAATTTGGCCGAAATAATGAACGATTTGTCGGCAGAATTGAAAAAGCGTTCGGAAGAGGAATCTGCCGCGCCGGAAATTTTCGTGTTTATCAATGGATTGCAAAATTTCAAAAAATTGAGGAACGAAGATGAATTCAGTTTTTCATCGAGTGATTCCGGCGAAGCCAAGCCGGGCGCAGTTTTGCAAAATCTCATCAACGACGGACCGGCGCACGGAATTCATGTCATCGCCACATGCGACACTTACAACAACGTAAATCGTTTTCTAGGACGCAAAACGCTGACCGAATTTGAGATGCGCGTGCTGTTCCAGATGAGCGCGAGCGATTCGGCGAGTTTGATTGATTCACCGGACGCCAGCACGCTCGGCTTGCATCGTGCGCTGTATTACAACGACCGCGAAGGTTATACGGAAATTTTCCGTCCGTATGCGCGGCCGGGAAATGATTGGATTGAAGAAATTACAAGGCAGCTTGCGCGCTGATATTTCTCGAAGTGAGAAATGGTGGAGGCGGCGGGAATTGAACCCGCGTCCCAGGTCAACCAACCAGCCGCGACTACATGCTTATTTCGGATAATTTTTTCTGCTATGCGATACTGTCCGAACTCAAGTCGCACTGCCTAGTCCGCATGAAAAGATCTCGGCTGACAACGCGCGGTCTCCGCCGTCAACCATGCCTGCTGTTGCGTCCGTCCACCGTAGCAGGTGTCCAGTGGCGGACGTCGGGGCCTTAGGCCGCGAGAGCTAGTTCTTGGTTAGCTGTTTTGTTTTGATGCGAATGATTAACGAGGCCAACGCATCTTCCTCGGCATGCCGCCTCTGGCGTGTTCACATGGTCGAAACCAGTGCGCCCCCATTTGGCAGATTACATAATCCGCCAATTCAACGGTTCGGTCAAATGCGAATTGAATTGCAACTCCTGTTCAACAGCGGTTTTATTAATTGCATGAACCAAAGGCGGGCTTTCACCTTAATTGAATTGCTCGTGGTCATTGCCATCATCGCGATTCTCGCGGCGCTGCTGCTTCCGGTTCTCGCTTCGGCAAAACGCAGGGCGCAACAAATTCAATGCGTGAGCAACTTGAAACAATTGACGCTCGCCAGCCATATTTACGCGACGGATTCGGGTTCACATGCCACTTACGCCGACCCGGCGATTCTTTGGATGGGCACGGAAAATTACGGCAACAACCAAAAAATTTTAATTTGTCCATCTACGCATCAAGCGACTCCGCCGCCGACATCACAAGAACAAGGAGCGGCAGACCTTGTTTGGGCATGGTTTTATGGGCCGACTAATTTTGTCGGTAGTTACGCTTTGAACGGCTGGCTTTACGACCGCGCAACTTATGGCGGCGCGGCGCATCCGGAATTTATGATGAGCAAACAATCGGCAATCCAGCAACCATCGCAAACGCCGTTATTTTGTGACGCAGTCTGGGTGGATTTCTGGCCGCTCGAAGACGATTCGCCAAGCAGTGACCTTTACAACGGTGAAATGTCTGGCACGACCGGCATGGCGCGTTGCACGATTGCGCGCCACGGCGGCAGAAATCCGGCAAATGCGCCGCAAAATTTTGATACGAGCCAGCGATTGCCCGGCGCAATTGACATCGGATTTGCGGATGCGCATGTGGAACCGGTGAAACTGGAAAATCTTTGGCAATTAACGTGGCATTTAAATTGGCAAACGCCAGCGCAATGGCCGCAGTAATTTCCGGTCAATATTTTTCCAATTCAAAAATCTCTTCAATTTTCAGTTTGAACAATTTGGCGATTTTAAACGCCAGCGGCAGGCTCGGATCGTATTTTTCCGTTTCAATGGCGTTGACGGTTTGGCGCGAGACATCCAATTTGTCGGCCAAATCGGATTGCGACCATTCCTTCGCCGCACGCAATTCGCGTAATTTATTTTTCATTTGTAGCGGCGGTTGAAAATGACTTGACCTAAAATGTAGAAACAAACGACCAACCAGACGATGACAAAGCCGGCGGTTGCTTGGAATTTAGTCGAAATAACTTCAGCCATGACCAGAAAATGCAAAGTCGCAATAATAAAAAGGGTGGCGATGGTCGCAAATAAACAAGCAGCGACCGTAATTTTGCGATGCAGTTCGTCCATGCCGCGAACCCATATCGTCACGCTTCGCACCCAGAGCAAACTTGCCACCAGTGGAAACAGAGCGATAATTGCCCGCAATATAACCGGCCAGTCTTTGTGATGCGGCAACAGCCAGCATTCTCCAGCAAATGAAGTTAATACGGCGATCCAACACCAGCCGTTCACTTTAATTTCCGACCGAAGGGAATAAAATTTTCCCGGCGCAAGTTCTTCAGGAACATTTGGTTTGTTATTCATAATTCCGACAGTGTAAAGCATCCTTGTCATATGTCAAGTATTCTTTACATTCAAATTTAACAAAAAACGCGGCCGGATTTCTCCAGCCGCGCTTGAATTTCTTTTTCGGTAGGGTCGCTTCGCCGAAGCGACTGTTGGACGGCTCGGCGAGCCGTCCCTACCAAATTAATAACCGCCCATGCCGCCCATGTCACCCATGCCGCCGCCGTGACCGCCGCCGCCAGCCGGAGCTTTTTCCTTTTCAGGAGCGTCGGTGATGAGGCATTCGGTCGTGAGCAAGAGGCCTGCGATGCTCGCCGCGTTTTGCAGCGCGCTGCGCGTGACTTTCTTCGGGTCAACCACGCCGGCTTTCACGAGGTCTTCGTATTCGCCGGTCGCGACGTTGTAACCTTCGTTGCCTTTGGCTTTCTTGACGGCTTCGACGATGACGCTGCCTTCGACTCCGGCGTTCAACGCGAGCGAGCGGAGCGGTGACTCCACGGCGCGTTTGATGATGCCGATGCCGATGGTTTCGTCTTCGTTCGCGCCTTTGGTGGCTTCAATCGCCGCGATGCAGCGAATCAACGCCACGCCGCCGCCGGCCACGATGCCTTCTTCGACTGCCGCGCGGGTTGCGTGCAACGCGTCCTCGACGCGCGCTTTCTTTTCTTTCATTTCCGTTTCAGTCGCCGCGCCGACGTTGATGACGGCCACGCCGCCGGCCAACTTCGCGAGACGTTCCTGCAATTTTTCACGGTCGTAATCGCTCGTGGTCTCTTCAATCTGCCGGCGAATCTGGTTCACGCGGCCTTGAATGTCCGAGGATTTTCCGTTGCCTTCGACAATCGTCGTATTTTCTTTGTCAACGACGACGGTTTTCGCGCGACCCAAATCGGTCAATTCAACGCTCTCGAGCTTGATGCCGAGGTCTTCCGTGATGAATTTGCCGCCGGTCAACACCGCGAGGTCTTGCAACATTTCTTTGCGACGGTCGCCGAAGCCCGGCGCTTTGACGGCCGCGACGCGGAGCGTGCCCCGG
>JAJPKI010000253.1 GCA_021323835.1 Verrucomicrobiota bacterium
CAACGGCCAATGGAACATTCCCGAATTGCGCACGTTGTTGGAGCAAGTCCTGCCGCGAAAGGATTATTTCACAAATTTCGAGATGACGCATGAGTTTGAAAGCATCGGGCGGCGCACGATGTTGTTGAGCGGCCGGCAGGTGGACCATCTTCAGAGAATTCTTCTGTTCATCGAAGATATTACCGAACGCCGCGCGGCGCAGGCCGCCATGCGGACTTCGGAAATCCGTTATCGCCGTCTTTTTGAAGCGGCCCACGACGGAATTCTCATCATGGACCCCGAAACCCGAAAAATCACGGACTCGAATCCGTTCATGATGAAATTATTGGGTTATTCTTATAAGGAATTGATTGGCAAGGAACTTTGGGAAATCGGCCTGCTTGCGGATGAAAAGGCCAGCCAGGCGGCTTTTCGCGAGTTGCAAAAAAAACATTTTATTCGATACGAAAACCTGCCGCTTCAGAACAAGAAAGGCCAGGGGCATGAAGTCGAATTTGTCAGCAACCTTTACGATGAAGACGGACGCAAGGTCATCCAATGCAACATCCGCGACATCACGGAACGCAAACACGGCGAACGCGCGTTGGTGGCGGCCAAGAATGAAATCGGGCGGCATGCGCTCGAATTGGAGCAGGTTGTCGCGGAACGCACCGGCCAGTTGCGTGAAACCATCGGCGAACTGGAAGGATTTTCTTACAGCGTGTCACATGATATGCGCGCGCCGTTGCGGGCCATGCAAAGTTTTGCGTCTTTTCTGGTGAAGGAATACAGCAGCAAGCTCGACGAGCAGGGAATTAATTACCTGCAACAAATCATGCGTTCGGCCGTCCGGCTTGACCGGCTCATCCAGGATGTCTTGAGCTATACGCGAATTCTCCATACGCCGTTGCCGATGGGTCCGCTGGATTTAGACCGTCTCGTTCGCGACATCATCGAAACCTATCCGAATGAACAAGCCATCAAGCCGGAGATTCAAATCAAAGGCAAGCTGCCCGTTGTTTTGGGAAACGAAGCGTTATTGACGCAATGCATCTCCAATCTGCTGGGCAATGGCGTAAAATTTGTTTCGCCCGGAACCACGCCGCAAATGGAAATTTCGGCAAAAGAGGTGGAAGACAACTCAATTCGAATTTCATTTAAGGACAATGGCATCGGCATCGCCCTGGAAAATCACAATCGAATTTTTCGTTTGTTCGAGCGCATTCATCCTGCCACGGAATTTGAAGGAACCGGCATCGGCCTGACCATCGTGCGCAAGTCGGCTGAACGCATGGGCGCTCGTGTCGGCTTCGAATCGGCGTTGGGCAAAGGCAGCAATTTCTGGATTCAAATAACGAAAGGATAAAATTATGAAACCAATTCTTCAAATCGAAGACGACCCAAACGATGTCATTCTCCTGCATCATGCCTTGAAAAATGCCGGGGTAGAGAATCCTGTTCTCGTAGCCAACGATGGGCGGGAGGCGATTGATTATTTGCAAGGCGCCGGCAAATTCGGCGACCGCAAAAAGTTTCCTTTGCCGTGCCTCGTGTTACTGGATTTGAAATTGCCCTATGTGATGGGGCTCGATGTCCTGAAATGGATTCGCCAGCAGATGGGAATGGAACTCGTGGTCATTATGTTGACCGCATCGGCGGAAGAGGCGGACATCAAGAGCGCCTACCGTCTGGGAGCGAATGCCTTTCTTACCAAGCCGTCCGAGGCGAGCAAACTCGAAGACATGCTCAAGGCGCTCAAAGATTTTTGGCTGACGCACAACACGCTGCCGCGCGAATCGTTTGCGGAGCCGGCGTCGCGATTTGTGGATTCGCGCACGACGATATTTGGTCCTTTGCCGTCGAATAATGGAAATGGAATATCCCGTGAAGAGCAATTCACGAAAAAGGCCGTAAATGAGTGACACCATTTTATTGGTCGAGGATGAAGACAGTGATGTAGAAATTTTCATGATGGCGGCGAAGGAGATTCGTTTTGAAAATCCGATTCAAGTCGTCAAAGACGGCCAGCAGGCCATGGACTATTTCAGCGGAACCGGGAAATATTCCAACCGCGAGAGATTCCCGCTGCCGGCGCTGGTGCTGCTGGATTTGAAACTGCCGTATCGAATGGGAATGGTGGTGCTGCATTGGCTGCGCACACAATCCAAATTCAAATCAACCATCGTGATTGTGTTTACATCGTCGGAAAGCGCCGCCGATATTTCTAAAGCATATGAAGAAGGCGCCAATGCTTATCTGGTAAAACCGCCGACATTGGAAGGACTTGGTTACCTGATTCGAAATCTCAAGAATTTTTGGTTGAACCCGGACATGCGCCGTCCGAAAAAAATCGAAGGACGTCTAAGAACGCTTTCTATTTTTGAAAGCTTGCCTCTGGCGGGCAGTTGACCGGATTTGTCGAACAACTATCTAATGACTAAATGAAAAAAATTACAGTATTGCTTTGTGATGATCACATTATGGTTCGGTCGGGACTGCGACAGCTTTTGAAAACAACGGAAGACATCGAGGTGATTGGTGAAGCCGGAAATGGTCATGTGGCGGTGCGGGAAACCAGAAGGCTTTCGCCCGATGTGGTCCTGATGGATATCTCCATGCCGCTGTTGAACGGAGTGGAAGCATCGCGCCAAATCGTTAAAGAATTTCCATCGGCTAAAGTGCTCATCCTTTCGGCTTACAACGACGATCAATATGTGCAGCACGCAGTTAAGGCAGGCGCCACCGGATATTTAATGAAAGAATCCGCCGAAGCCGATCTATTGCGGGCCATCCGCGAAATCGCCGAAGGCAACGCCTTTTTCAGTCCGCTTATCGCCAGGCGTTTGTTGAGACCACCGCAGGAAAATTTTTTCAATAACCTGATAAAAAAAGCTGTCAAGTTAAGCACCCGCCAAATGGAAGTCCTCCAGTTGATTGCGGAAGGATATACCACCAAGCAAATGGGCGATATGTTATACCTCAGCACAAAAACTGTGGAGAAGCATCGGCAAGGA
>JAJPKI010000141.1 GCA_021323835.1 Verrucomicrobiota bacterium
CCTTGGAGTGCTCGCGACCTTTCTCAGTGCTCGAAAGCCCCATCGTCTTTGTCGCAGTGTGGTCAAGAAAATCTGCTATCTCTTGTGCGCTGGCTCGCCTGATAAGGAGAGAAAATATGTGTGGCAAATACGAGTGATACTCGTCACGGGCTTCCGGCACGTCAGAAACGCCAATCGGGTCCCACAAGTAATGCAAAACCTCATCAACACGTTCATAAAGCTCTTTGTGCTCTGGAGAAAGTTGCTGGCTCATATAGACGCCTAACCTATTATTAAGCTGCAATTGTAGCCGTTAGATTTCACATTTCGACATTAAGCATTTGTTTTTGCTTCGTCCAGATTGATTTGAATTCATTTCGCCAGCGTGATTTGAAAATCCACTGGTAGGGACGGCTCGCCGAGCCGTCCGCAGCGGACACGTCGGCGACGTGTCCCTACCAATCTCGTGCGCAACCAAAATTGATTCGCCTGCCGCAAAGAATTTTTGCATCCTACGCGCGATGAAATCAATGACCGGATACGGTCGCGGCGAATGCGCGCGGGACGGTTTCAAAGTCACCGTCGAGCTGGGCGCGGTCAACCGCCGCCAATCCGAAATCTCCGTGAACCTGCCGCGAGAGCTGGAAATGCTCGAAGCGCAGGTCCGCGACGCCATCAACGCCCGCGTCGCGCGCGGCCGCGTGACGGCGCGCATTTCCATCCACGCCGCGCCGGGAAAAATTTCCGCGCAAATGCACATCAACAAACCGCTCGCCGAAGCCTACGCGACGGAATTGGCGAAGCTGGCCAAGCAATTAAAATTGGCCGGCGGCGTTTCGCTCGACCAAATCGTCCGCGCGCCGGGCGTTTTCCAAAGCGATGAAGAATTGGTCGAAGCAGAAAACATTTGGCCGGCGGTCGAGAAAGCGTTGAAACAATCGCTCGAAGCACTGGTAAAAATGCGCGAACGCGAGGGCACGCATTTGTCTGAAGATTTGGCAGCGCGAATTGACATCATGCGCAAAGCGGTCGAGAAAATCCAAAAGCAGGCACCGCTCACGGCGGAGAATTATCGCAAGCAATTGCATGAGCGGATTAAAAATGCCGGCCTTGAAAATATCGCGCCGGACGACGAGCGCTTGCTCAAGGAGATTGTGTTGTTCGCCGACCGTTCGGACATCGCGGAGGAATTGACACGGCTGCAAAGTCATTTTCAGCAGTTTGAAGATTGCCGCAAAGCCAAAGAGCCGGTCGGGCGCACGCTGGATTTTCTCGCGCAGGAAATGAACCGCGAAATCAATACGATTGGCTCGAAGGCAAATGACGCGGTGATTTCGCGCGAGGTCGTGACATTGAAAGCGGAATTGGAACGATTTCGCGAACAGGTGCAAAACGTCGAATGAAAAAGGTGCCGCCATTGCTGATTTTGATTTCCGCGCCATCGGGCGGCGGCAAGACGACGCTTGTGCGGCAATTGCTTCGCGCGCGAAAAAATATCGTTCGCGCCATCACTTGCACGACGCGCGCACCGCGCAAAGGCGAGCGGCACGGGCTGGATTATTATTTTCTCAAGGCGGCGGATTTTTTGACGCGCGTGCAGGCCGGAAATTTTTTGGAGCACGCGACGGTTTACGGCAACAGCTACGGTTTGTTGAAGGCGGAATTGCTCGGCAAATTGCGGCAGGGCAAAGACGTTTTGTTAAATGTGGATGTGCAGGGCGCGGCGACAATTTTCAAAAAAGCGGAAAGCGAACCGGAATTGAAACGCGCGCTGGTGACAATTTTTTTGACGCCGATGTCGCTGGCGGAAATCGAACGACGATTGGTTAATCGCGGCGCGGATTTGCCGGAAGTAATCCGGCGGCGCATGGCGGTGGCCAAACAAGAAATCGCGCAATGGAAGAATTTCGATTATCTTCTGACCAGCACGACAAAACAGGAAGATTTGCGGCGGACGCTGGCGATTATTGAAGCGGAAAAAATGCGCGTGGCGCGCTCGCAACCGCCGGAATTTTAATTTGAAATGAGCAAAGGCAAAACAATTGTCCTCGGAGTAACGGGCTCGATTGCCGCGCACAAGGCGGCGGATTTGGCGTCGCTGCTCGCGAAAGCCAAGTGCGACGTGCGCGTGGTGATGACGGCAGACGCGCAGCATTTCATCACGCCGCTGCCGTTCAAAACGCTCACGCGTAATCCCGTCGTCACAAATCTTTACGACGAGGAAGAAGGTTGGAAACCGACGCACGTTCGTTTGGCCGACGAAGCGGATTTGCTTTTGATTGCACCGGCGACGGCAAATGTGATTGCGAAACTGGCAAATGGAATTTCCGACGATGCATTGACATGTATCGCGCTGGCGTTGAATCCAAAGGCAAAAATTTTAATCGCATCGGCGATGAACGGCAAAATGTGGCAACATCCGGCGACGCAGGCGAACGTAAAAACTTTGAAATCGCGCGGCGCGGAATTTATTGGGCCGGACGAAGGCATGTTGTCGTGCGGTTATGAAGGCATTGGCCGTTTGTGGCCGGTCGAGAAAATTGCCGAACGTGCTTTGAAATTGTTGCGTTAAAATTTTCTTCCGTAAAAATTTATGAAGCCAAGCCATGCGCAATGGCTGAAACGGTTGCCCGCGCTGCTCGAAATTCCGGCGCCCGATTCGGCGCGCCTGCTTCATCGCATCAAAATCGTGGAGCGGCGAATCATGCTTCCGGTCAAGTTGGTTTTCATCGGGATGATTCTGTATTCGTTCAAATCCACCCCTTGGTTCGAGCAATCGTATGCCTTTGATGTGATGGCGACGGAAACGGTACAACTCATTTTTTGGTTTTATCTCATGGCCAACGTAGTTTTCATCGCAATTTTACTTGCGGCGGAACGTGTGCCGCTGGCGGTGGTGCAATGGAGCGTCGTTACCAGCAGTCTGGCGGATGCGTTGCTGATTGCGGGACTGGCACTGTTGAGCGGCGGGTTGGACAGCATTTTATTCTGGCTGTTTGTGACGTTAATCATTCGCAACTCCGCCACGGTGCCGCCGGGCGTCACGCAATTGCTGCTGAATTTTGCCATCGCGCTATGTTACGCGCTCGTCGGCGTGCTGGACGTTTCGGTGTTGAGCAATCTCGACGATACGACGCTGCGTGCGCTTGACATGACGCCGCACGAAGATTTGGGCGAACCGTTTTTTCTGCGGCTGTTCGTTTTGCTTCTGACGACGGCAAGTTGCTTTGGTGCGCAATTGCTGCTCGAACGCCAGGAAATCGCGCTGGCGGAAATGGCTGAATTCGCCGCGCGCGAAAATCAACTGCGTTCCGCCGGGCGGCTCGCGGCGGAATTTGCGCATCGCATCAAAAATCCGCTGGCCATCATCAACAATGCCGCATTCTCGCTCGAACGTTCGCTGCGGGAAAATAAAAATTCTGCCGCCGAACAAATCGGAATTATTCAGGAAGAAGTCGCGCGTGCCGACAATGTCATTACGCAAATTATGGGCTATGCGCAATTGACGGAAGGACGGGTGGAAAGATTGGACGTCGTCGAAGAATTAGAGCGGGCCATCGCACAAGTTTTTCCGCCGGCGGTGCCGACACAAATCCAAATCCATCGCGATTACGCGGAACATTTTCCGCCGCTGCTGATGCAGCGCAGCCACCTTTCGGAAATTTTTTTGAACCTGCTGCAAAACGCGCGCGACGCTTTGGGAGGCAAAGGAAACATTTCCATTATCGCCGCGCGGAAACGCAATTATGCCATCGAAATTTCCGTGTGTGACGACGGGCCGGGAATTCCGTGGGAGAAAATGGAGCGAATCTTTGAAGCATATTACACGACCAAGGAAAAAGGCTCCGGGCTCGGCCTGTCCATCGTCAAACATAATGCCGAACTTTATAGCGGCGACGTGCGGGTTGAATCCAAACTTGGACAAGGCGCGGCTTTCACCGTAACATTTCCTGCAAAGGCAATCATCAGCCTGCGCAAATCATCATGAGTTTTTCACTGTCACCGGTGCTCGTCGTGGACGACGAGAAAAATATGCGCGCGTCCTTGCAAACCATGCTCAAGGACGAAGGTTACGCCGTGCGTGCGGCGGAATCCGCCGAAGAAGCCATCAATCTGCTTGAACACGAGGACGTTTTCATGGTCATCACCGACGCGCGACTCGGCGGCATGAGCGGCTACGAATTTCTTAAAATTGTTCACGCGTCCAAAGCCGATTTACCCGTGCTCATGCTTACGGCCTACGCCACGCCCAAGCTCGCCGTTGAAGCCATTAAATCCGGCGCGATTGATTATTTGGCGAAACCGTTTGCGCCCGAGGAATTGCTTCACGCCGTCGCGCGTTGCGCCGAGCGGCACAAATTGCTTCGCGAAAATGCCGTGCTGCGTTCGCGAACGGGAGAAATTTTCAGCCTCGACCAAATCATCGGCGATTCGGCAAAAATGCGGGACGTTCGTAAATTGATTCAAACCGTCGCGCCGACGGACGCGCGGGTTTTGATTTTGGGCGAGAGCGGCACAGGCAAAGAACTGGTTGCCGGCGCGCTGCATGGGTTGAGCGCGCGCAAAAATGAAAATTACGTGCGCATCAATTGCGCGGCGATTCCTGAAACACTTTTGGAAAGCGAATTGTTCGGTCACGAACGCGGCGCATTCACCGGCGCGGTCAAACAAAAAAATGGCCGCGTTGAAGAAGCGAACGGCGGCACGATTTTTCTCGATGAAATTGCCGACATGAGCAAGCCGCTCCAGGCAAAATTGCTGCGATTTCTCGAAGACGGCAGTTTTACTCGTGTCGGCGGCACGCAGGAATTGCGCGTCAATGTCCGTTTGCTGGCGGCGACCAATCGCGACATCGCGCAGGCCATCACCGCCGGAGAATTTCGCGAAGATTTATTTCATCGGCTCAATGTCGTGCAATTCAATTTGCCGCCGTTGCGCGAGCGCGGTGACGACGTTTTGCTTTTGGCCGAATTTTTTTTGAAAACGTTTCGTCCGAGCATGAACCGAATTGTCTCGGGCATTTCCTCCGGCGCACGACAAAAATTATTATCACATCGCTGGCCGGGAAACGTCCGCGAATTGCGCAACGTCATGGAACGCGCGTTGATTTTGGAAACCGCGAAAGAAATTCAGCCATCCAGTCTGCCGGATTTTCAAATCGAAGCGCGGCTGCAAAAATCCGCGCCGCTGCAAGTCGCTGTAGATGAATCGCTCGACGACGCGCTGGGTCGCATTGAGCGTGATTTAATCAACGGCGCGCTGGAGCAAAGCAATTTCAGCCTGACGCGCGCGGCTGAACGCCTCAAATTGACGCGCCATTCGCTGCGTTACCGCATGCAACGGCTCGGGATGAAAGACGCGGAAAACGAAAATTGACATGGACGATTTAATGCCACCGCAAACGAGTGCCTGGCCCGGCTGGGTAGACGTGCTGATTGTTTTGGGCGCGATTTTTGTGGTGAGCGTGCTGGCTTTCGTTTGGTTTGCTTTTTTTTACAAAAAAAAACGAAAGCAAAAACATCGCCATCGCCACCACGAGCGGCGGAAAAAAAATCCGACGCTTGCGGAAACCGGCGGATTGCCTCCCATTCGCGGTCAAGAAAACTCGCCGCAACCGTGATGCAACACAGTCGAGCCATTACTCAAAAGAGCGCATCCAATCTTGCGCTCGCCTTCGTGCTGTTGCCAAAGGAAAAACGCGACGCAATGTCCGCGCTCTACGCTTTTTGCCGCGAAGTGGATGACGTGGCCGACGACGAAAATGTTCCAACTGAAAAACGTCGCGAACAATTGGCTGAATGGCGCGCGGATGTAAAACGCGCCTGCGAAAATCAGTCGCCGCAATTTCTGACGAACAAAGAATTGCAGCCGGTCATCCAAAAATTTTCACTGCGTTTCGAATTGTTCGACGAACTCATCAAAGGCTGCGAAATGGATTTGGATACGAAGCGTTACGAAAATTTTGAGCAATTGGAATTATATTGCTATCGCGTCGCATCCGTCGTCGGACTTTTGAGCATCGAAATTTTCGGTTACAAAAATCCAGTCGCGCGCGATTATGCCATTTACCTCGGCAAGGCGCTGCAATTGACGAACATTTTGCGCGATGTAAAAACCGATGCCGAACGCGGGCGAATTTATTTGCCGCAGAGCGAATTGAATAAGTTTAAAGTCGATGAAAGTGAAATTCTCGATTCAAAATATTCGGAACGTTATTTCGCGCTGGCAACGAGCGTCGCCGACAGAGCAAAAAATTTTTATCGATTGGCGCAGAAAACTTTGCCGCCGGAAGACCGCAAATCTATGGTCGCTGCTGAATTGATGGGCGCGGTCTATTGGCGGCTGCTGCAAAAATTGGAACGAAATAAATTCAATGTCTTTGGCGCACAGCCGCTGAAATTGTCCAAGCCACACAAGCTCGCCCTGATTTTCCAGTCGTGGTTGCGATTCACGCTGGGCGCGACAACATCCAATTATGGCAACGTCTAAACGGCTTATCGTCAATGCCGACGATTTTGGTCTGTCGCATTCCGCCAACGAAGCCGTTATTTGCGCACACCGCGACGGCATTTTGACCAGCGCTAGTTTGATGGTGAACGAGCCGGGTTTCGATGAAGCCGTAAAATTGGCAAAGGAAAATCCGAAACTCGGCGTCGGCTTGCATTTGACGTTGCTGCATGGACATTCCGCTTCGCCGCCGAAAAAAATTCCCGGTCTCGTCAATTCGCAGCGCGAATTTTCCAATTCACCGGTCGGCGTTGGCATGAAATATTTTTTCAGTCGCGACTTGCGCGAGCAATTGCGTGCGGAAATTCATGCACAATTTGAAAAATTCCACACCACCGGCTTGCCGCTCGACCACGTCAACGGCCATTTGCATCTGCATTTGCATCCGACGGTTTTCAAAATTCTCATGGAAGATTCAGAAAAACTTGGCATCACGCATTTGCGTTTCACGCGCGATTGTCTCGCGCGTGCGCGAAAAATTTCCAGCGGCCATTTCTTTTACAAATTGTCGCACGCAACAATTTTCGAATTTCTGTCCAGACGCGCGCGAAAGGCTTTGTCTGCAAAAAAAATTCGTCACGCCCAAATCACTTTTGGCCTTTTGCAAAATGCGCGCGTAGATGAAGATTACATTTTGAAATTGCTGCCGCTGTTGCCCGAAGGCGATTCCGAGCTTTACTCGCATCCGTCGCTGGACAAATTTAAGCATGAGTTTGACGCGTTGGTTAGCCCGCGCGTCAAAGAACTGGTGCAAAAACTCGGCATTGAGCTGATTCGCTATCAAGATTTATGACAAAAATCATTTTAATTCTTCTCGTCGCCTTCGCGTTCGAAGCGTTTGGCGTGATTAAACTCAAAGAAGGCATCAGCCAAATCAAAATTCAATACGCCGCGCGCGAAAGTTCCATGCCCAAATGGAAAAACACGGTCACGCTGGTCGGCAATTGGTTCGCCAACAAAAATATTTTACTCGGCCTGCTGCTCGAAACGATTTTCTTCGTGCTGCTGCAATATCTGCTCGGCCAGCGTGACGTGAGCTTCGTCTGGCCGCTGACCGCGGTGAGCTTCATCATGACCACGCTGGCGGCGCAATTTATTTTGGGCGAACAGGTGAACGCCCTGCGCTGGACCGGCGTCATCGTCATCGTCCTCGGCGCGGCGATCATCAGCTACGGCGAGCATCAGAAAGACGTTTCGAAACCGGTGACCGAAGCGCAATCGCCGCCTAAATAATTTTTTCCAAAACGCTCGCCAATTGTTGCGCGGCGAATTTGGTTTTCTTCTGCAATTCCATCAACGCTGGAATTTTTTTCGGCGATTTGGTGATGGCCAGAAATAATTTTCCGAAGTCTAAATTCATGTCTGGCTTGGCGAGTTTATTGAAATCCAACGGCAAATCTTCGTTGGCCGTGTCGGAAATCACGCGGACAGTGGCGCAAGGGATTTTTTTCTCCGCGCAAATGGTGTGTATTGTCGCCGATTCCATTTCCACCGCGTCCGCGCCGGTTTGTTCGCGTAATTGTTTCTTTTCAGTGACCGTTGTGGCAACGCGGTCGGCGCAAAAAAATGTTGCGGGCTTGGCCCCGGCGGCAAGGAGGTTGGTTGAAAGTTGCGGGTTGGAAGCTGAAAGTTCAAAAACGACATCGCCGAGTTTCAAATCCGCATTTAATCCGCCGGCGAAACCACAGGTAAGAACTAATTCCGGTGAATGATTTGCGAGGAACTTGAGTAAAGATTTTTCCGCATTTGCGCGTCCGATTCCAGTTATCAGCACATGATGGCCGCGGCGCAAGCCGCTGGATTCTTCTTTCAGCGCAAAGCAAACGAGCGTGGACATTATCGTTGCACGCGCGCGCTGCCGCCGCCGAAAGTTTTTTCCACTTCCTTGCGCGTGGCCATGCTAGTATCGCCGGGCGTCGTGGATGCAAGCGCTCCGTGCGCCGCACCGTAATCAACTGCTTTTTGCGCGTCATTGAATTCCAAAAATCCAA
Source organism: Verrucomicrobiota bacterium (assembly GCA_021323835.1). GTDB lineage: Bacteria > Verrucomicrobiota > Verrucomicrobiia > Limisphaerales > UBA11358 > UBA11358. The sequence goes on from JAJPKI010000141.1 coordinate 8,478, forward strand.
ATTGCAAGCCGCTCGCAAAACTGTCGCCGCCGCCGACGCGGTCGAGAATTTCCAATTCAGGATATTTGCGGCTCTCAAAAAATTTTCCGTCGTGCCAGAGAATCGCGCTCCAGTCATTCTTCGTCGCGGTAATGACGCGGCGCAATGTCGTCGCAGCAACCTTGAAATTCGGATACGCCTTCACCGCCGTTTCAATCATCGCCTTGAACGCATCGGTTTCAATTGTGCTCAAATTGTGGTCGGCACCTTTCACTTCAAAGCCGAGCGACGCGGTAAAATCTTCTTCGTTGCCAATCATCACATCCACGTATTTGGCGATTTCTTTGTTCACTTCCTGCGCTTTTTTCAAACCGCCGATGGATTTCCAGAGCGACGGGCGATAGTTCAAATCGTAGCTGACGATGACGCCGTGCTTCTTCGCGGCTTTCACGGCTTCAATTGTCAGTTCAGCCGTCGTCGCGGACAGCGCCGCGAAAATTCCGCCGGTGTGCAGCCAGCGTGTTCCAATTTTTCCGAAAATATTGTCCCAATCGAAATCGCCGGGCTTCAATTGCGATGCCGCGGAATTACCGCGGTCAGGCACACCGACCGCGCCGCGAATGCCAAAGCCACGTTCGGTGAGATTCAAACCGTTGCGCACGCTGCGGCCAATGCCGTCGTCTTCGCGCCATTTGATGAAATCCGTATCCACGCCGCCCTGCATGATGAAATCTTCGATGAGATGGCCGACTTCATTGTCCACGAATGCGGTGCAGACGGCGGTTTTGTAGCCGAAACATTTGCGCAGGCCGCGCGACGTGTTGTATTCGCCGCCGCCTTCCCATGCGGTGAACGAGCGCGCGGTGCGGACACGTCCTTCGCCGGGGTCAAGGCGCAGCATAATTTCGCCGAGAGAAATTTGGTCGTATTTACAAGTTTTTTTGTCGCGTAATTGAATTGCCATAAATTTTTGATAAATCTTAATTATTTGCGTTGTTCATTGCATTGCTAAAATTTTCAAGACGCTGTTGTAATTCTGCTTCTTTTTGGTTTGCTTCTGCCTCAACTTCACGTTTAGCCATCGTCACAAAATCTACTTCTACATGATTACGTCCTGATCCGTCAGTGTCGAACTTGAATGGAAACACCAAATTTGTCCAATCAATACCACCAAAATGATTTATATATTCGGCCATAACTGTGCCATTCCAACGATGAGGATCATCGCTATTTAACTCATCCACATAAGCTGAAACCGCATGATGAAAGCCAACAATTTCATTTGTGCAATAGCGTAGCATAGCAGTATTTGCTTCTACTCGATAACGCGTCATTTTTTCCACGTTTGTTTCTTCGTGCGGAAATTCTTTATTAATTTGATAAATTACCGCTGCAACCAAAATTCCGCCGCCAATCGCTAAAAGAACAATTTGAACAATTTTAGGACTGGCGGGGTGGTCATTCATTGGATTTTCAAACTACAACAGATTTGAAATCAGCCAAATTCCATTGCTGTTCACCGACTTCTTTTGCCAAATGATTTAATTCTTCAATTTCCGCTTTGGTGAACAGCAAGCCGCCATGTTGTTTCGATAAACTGCCCCAACGCGCTTCCGGCTGGCCGGGCAACATGCACTTTTCGTTGCCGTGACCGAGCACATCTTCGATGATGGCTTTGACATTGGTTTTTTGGTCGCGACCGCGGGCGTAATCGTTTCCCTTCATTGCGTCGGGATGAATGATTTGAAAGAAAAAGGTCGAGCCGCGTTTTTCTTTTGTGTCACCACGCGATGTGCCGCGGATTTCCGGCAAACCGCCGCCGATGTAAGCAGCGTAAAGTTCGTCAATCAAACCGAGTCCGTAACCTTTGTGCGCGCCGAACGGCAGCAATGCGACGGCTTTGTTCGGGTCAGTCGTTTCTTTGCCTTCAGCATCCACGGCGCAACCGGGCGGAAGCATTTTGCCTTCGCGTTTGAATTGTTGCACGCGGCCCATCGCGACAGTTGAAGTTGCCCAATCAATCACAATTGGAAAACCAATCGCGTCTTGCGTCGGAAATCCCCACGAATGCGGGTTCGTGCCCATCGTCGGCGTTTTGCCGCCGAACGGCACGACTTCGGATGTGGCCGACGTGCAGTTCGTGTAAGCGATGTAGCCTTTGAGCGCGGCGTCCATGACGTAACCGCCGCCCCAGAGATAATGCGTGGCGTTGTCCACGCTGACCATGCCTACGCCGAATTTATCGGCGAGCTTCATGCACGTGTCCATCGCCTCGTAGGCCACGGCCTGGCCGAGCTTGTTGTGGCCGTTCCAGATTTCGGCAGCGGCAAAGCGTGATGGCAGCTTCTCGATTTTCGCGCCGGGCGTCCAACGGCCGACCTTGCTGCCGAACAATTCGTCGAGGTGCAGCGCCTTGATGGCGTTGTGCGTGCGGATGCCGTAATACGCGGCGCTGGCGCAAAATCGCGCACCGGCGGCGGCCTCGGCGGCATCGTAACCACGCTTGAGATACGCCTTCGTGACGAGTGAATCGTGTTTTTCTTTGGGAATGATGTAGTAGGTTTCGGGCATAAAAATTTTAAGTAATGCGTTGAATGACTTTGAATTCGCCGCTTTTTGTTCTCCAAGCCTCAACCCAAGGTTCTGAATCGCGAATCGTTAAAACAATGAGTTGTTCATCAATCAAATCGTGCCAATCGTCATCTTGGCCGGGAAAGTGCCAACCACCGAGCATAGCATAATTGTTCGCTTCAAAATAAAGCGGATATTCTTTAAACCAAATTGCTTTGTAAATTTCAACGGGCGTTTTGTCTTTGAAATTGTCGTTATAACGGTCTTCTCGTGTCCAATCGTTGGCCTTGAGCCATTCACCAACCGCTTCTGAACCACGCGAAAAAACTGCATCCAATGGAGGAATTACCGAAACAGGATGCGCATAAAGTTTTGTGCCTTTTCGTTTCGGCCAAGAAGTTGTGACTTCAATGCGTCCAGTCTGGCAATCGTCTTCGTTTGTATAAATGCTGATGAATCCCGAAACAGATTCAGACAACCCAGGAACAAAACGAGAATCAACCGTAAGCCAACAGCGATGCCCTGTTTCCTCTATTTCGTCATCGTCGGATTCATACCAGACCGCAGCAACTTCTCCAGAAACTTCTGGACGAAGAAAAAAACATGGACGTTGTAATTTTC
>JAJPKI010000092.1 GCA_021323835.1 Verrucomicrobiota bacterium
AACGGTTGTGCTACAATCGGCATTTGAAAAAAGGCAATTGTGATGATTGGAGAAATGATCAAAAGTATTTTTGCCATAAATCTAAAGATCAAATTTCCAGCGTCGCGCACGGCGTGTGTTGTGACGTGAGCTTGAGTTGCACGTGTTTGGCGCCGATGTGATGGAGTTGCTCGGCCATGACGTGCTCGGCGATTTCGGGTTTGTTGCATTCGCGACTCAAGTGCGCGAGGTAAAGATGTTTCAATTCCGCTGACATGATTTGCGCAGCGGCTTCGGCGGCGGCGACATTTGATAAATGGCCATGTCGTCCGAGAATGCGTTGCTTCAACGCCCACGACCGGCGCGAGTCCTGAAGCATTTTGATGTCGTGATTGGATTCGAGCACGAGGACGTTCGCGGCGCGGACACGTTCGGCCACGAGTTTGGTCATGTGGCCAAGGTCGGTGACGAAGCCAATGTTCACGGTCGGCGCGCGTAAAAGAAATCCAACCGGGTCTTGTGCGTCATGCGGAATGGGAAACGTTTCAACGAGCAAATCGTTGAGTTCAAAACTGTCGCCGGTCGCGAACAATCGCCACTCGAGTTTCGCGATAAAATCTTCGACGTTTTTTTCCATGCCATTGAAAAGCGGGTCGCGTTTGGAATTCCAACGTTCTTTGAGCGACCAGGCGATGGCTTCTTGCGTTTCGCGATTGCAGTAAATCGGGATGCGAAATTTTTCCGCGAGACCGAACAAACCGGAAATGTGGTCGGCGTGTTCGTGCGTGATGAAAATGCCCGAAAGATTTTCCGGCGTGCGGCCAATGGTCGCAAGGCGCTCGCGGATTTGGCGCGGAGAAAAGCCGGCGTCAACCAGAATGCGGGAATTTTCGGTTTCGAGATAAGCGCAATTGCCGGACGAACCGCTGCCAAGAATCGTAAACTTCACTGACACGGCCGGATTTTAGCAGGCACAAAAACGGCGACAATTTATTTGTGAAACTTTTGCGGAGTTTATTCATCGTATTTACAACCTTCCCAATTTGACGATTGGCATGAAAGCTGCGAAAGTTGAAAACGTGCATCGGAATTACAAATCCTATTTCAGTCAAATCGGTTTTATTGCGGGCATTTTGCTTTTTCCGCTGATTTCGTTTGCTCAAACACGCCAGCAATTGCACGATCACGTTCCCGAAATTGTTTCGCATTTAACGCCGACCGGCAGGCTGGCGGCGACACGGCAATTAAATTTGGCCGTCGGTTTGCCGCTGCGCAATCAAGCGGAGCTGGACAATTTTTTGAAAGATGTTTCCGACCCGAACAGTCCGAATTACAGGCATTATTTGACACCGGAACAATTCACGGAAAAATTCGGTCCAACGGCGCAGGATTATCAAACGGTCGAAAGTTTTTTTCGCACCAATGGTTTTACAATCACGGGCGAACATCCAAATCGCGTATTACTCGATGTCAGCGGCACGGCGCAAAATGTTGAACGGGTTTTTCACGTGACGCTGCGGACGTATCGGCATCCGTCGGAAAATAGAATTTTCTTTGCGCCGGACATTGAACCTTCGATTGATTTACCGATAAAAATTTCCGATGTCAGCGGTTTGAGCGATTTTGCGCGACCGCATCCGAAATTTATTCAATCGCCGACGAACCAAACTTCTGGTCCTGTTTCCAAAAGCGGTTCCGGCCCGGGCGGCACTTATTTAGGGAATGATTTCCGCGCAACCTATGCACCGGGAGTGACGTTGAATGGCGCGGGGCAAACCGTCGCGCTGGTGCAATTCGACGGTTATTATTTGAAGGACATCACCAATTACGAAAATTTAGTTGGCATCGCTCCGGCCAATTATGTGCCGCTGACAAATGTTTTGCTCGACGGCTACAACGGCGTTCCGACGACGGGACAGAACAGCGGAAATCCCGAAGTTTCGCTGGATATTGAAATGGTAATTGCGATGGCGCCGGGCGTTTCAAAAATTATTTTGTATGAAGGCAATCCCGATAATTTCATTCCAGATAATGTTTTGAATCGCATCGCCGTGGACAACGCCGCCAGCCAAGTCAGTTGTTCGTGGGGTTGGGGTGGAGGACCAAATGACACTACAGAGCAAATTTTCAAGCAGATGATGGCACAAGGACAAACATTCTTCAATGCTTCCGGTGATAGCGATGCCTTTACAAATAATCAAGTCGACGATCCGTCATTCCCCGGCTCGCCATCATCAAGCACAAACATTGTGCAAGTCGGCGGCACGATGTTGAACACGACCAATCCGATTTCCGAATCGGCATGGAATCGGAACAATGGAGTCGGCACCAGCGGTGGCATCAGCCCGAGCAACGCAATTCCAATTTGGCAAACCGGAATCAACATGACGACAAATCTTGGTTCAACGACGCAACGGAACATTCCCGACGTGGCGCTGACGGCGGAAAATATCCACGTCAAATACAACAACGGTTCGAGCGGCTCATTTGGCGGAACCAGTTGCGCCGCGCCGTTGTGGGCGGGATTTACCGCGCTCATCAATCAACGCGCCGCGCAAGCCGGACAGCCGCCGGTGGGATTTATCAATCCCGCGATTTACGCCATCGGCAAAAGTGCGAATTATAATTCCGATTTCAACGACGTGACGAACGGAAATAATTTTTGGACTAAAAGTCCGGCAAAATATCCAGCCGTCGTCGGCTATGACCTTTGCACCGGCTGGGGCACGCCAAAAGGAATTAATTTAATCAATGCGCTGGCCATGCCGGATATGCTTGCCATTTCGCCGGATTTTGGTTTTGTCGCAAATGGTCCCGTCGGAGGGCCGTTCAATGTCAGCGCGCAAAAATTTTTTTTAACGAATTTTGGCGCGGCCACATTGAATTGGAGCGTGGCGAGCGTGCCTGCTTGGCTTAACATTTCTTCCGGCAGTGGCACGTTGGCGGCTGGAGCCGGCACGACTGTCACTGCCAATTTGAATCCAGCGGGCAGTAATTTTTTGGCGGGAATCTATGAAGCCAATGTTGTCTTCACCAATTTGACCAGTCACATTGCGCAGCCGCGCGGTTTTGCATTGCGGCTCAACCAACCCGTCGCGGCCAACAACGGATTTGAAGCTGGCGATACCGCGTTATGGACATTTTTTGGAGACTTGACGGCGAACCTCGTAGTAAATGCCCATACATTTGACGGTGTTCCTTCTTTGCCTGCAAACTACGGGACAAATTACATTCATTCGGGAAATTTTGGCATGGCATTTGGAGAAGTCGGCCAGCCTGCATATCTTTATCAAACAATTTCGACGTTTCCTGGACAAAAATATTTTATTTCCTTTTGGCTGATAAATCCATTCGCGAAGACGCCAAATATATTTATTTTCAATTGGAATACAAATCCGCCAGCGACCAACACAGTTTTGAGCCTAAATAATTTTACCACAACGACCGCCTGGACAAATTTCACTTTTATTTTGACAGCCACCGGCACAAACACCGTGCTCCAATTCGGCGCGCGCAACGACAACGACTATGACGGTTTCGACGACGTCAGCGTTGTTCCAATTCCAACGCCGTCATTTCGCGCTGCTGCCATCAGAACGAACAACACCATTTCGTTCACATGGAATTCGCTTTCCAATATTCAATATCGCGTCGAATACTCGACTAATCTTTCCAAAACCAATTGGTTTTTCTTGAGCACTAACACCGCCACAGGCTTTACGCTGGCCTTCACCAATTCCATCACCACCAACTCTGCACGATTTTATCGCATTCGGCAATTGCCCTGATAAAATTTGCGCGTGAGCGATTTGCTGCAACGCGTCGAAAAATCCATTCAAAACCGCAAATTGATTTCGCGCGGTGAAAAAATTCTCGTTGCTGTTTCCGGCGGAATTGATTCGATGGTTTTGCTTCACACACTGAAAATTCTTTCAGCAAAATACAAATGGAAAATCGTCGTCGCGCATTTCAATCACCAATTGCGCGGACGCGCCAGCGACGCCGATGAAAAATTGGTTCGGAGAATTGCGGCGAAAATGAAATTGCCGGTCGTGGTTGAAAACGCGGACGTGAAAAGCTTTGCCAAAAAATCAAAGCTTTCGATTGAAATGGCCGCGCGCAAATTGCGTCATGAATTTTTTGCGCGAACAGCTCGCAAGCGAAAAATCAAAACGATTGCGCTCGCGCATCATGCCGATGACCAGGTGGAACTTTTCTTTTTGCGGTTGTTTCGCGGCAGCAGCAGCGAGGGTTTGCGCGGAATGAAATGGCAATCGCCGTCGCCGGTGGACAAAACGATTTCACTGGTTCGGCCGCTTTTAGATTTTTCAAAAACGGAGCTCTTGGAATTTGCGAAAGAAAACAAGATTCGGTTTCGCGATGACGCGACTAATTTTTCAAATGACTTTCTCCGCAATCGCATTCGCAACGAATTGCTGACATTGCTGAAAAAAAATTATCAACCGTCGCTGAACAAGACGATTTTGCGCGTCATGGAAATTTTTGGCGCGGAATCGGAATTTGTTGGCAATGCGGCGAAAAATTCTCGCGAGAATTTTAAAAAAATGCCGGTAGCAATTCAGCGTCGCATTTTGCAGGTGCAATTGGCCAAAAACGGGATTGCCGCAGATTTCGATTTAGTCGAATCGCTGCGACAATCGGCAAATCATTTCATCAGCGTTGGCGCAAATGTTTCAGTCGCAAGAGATGAATCCGGTAAAATGCAATTGCGCGAAGTATCAAAACTGGAATTCAATGCAAACGAATTGGCTGTGGATTTAAGCAGGGCAGGGGAAGTGATTTTTGGTGGGACAAAATTTTCATGGAAAAAAGCAGAAAGCAAAAACCAAAAAGCGAAAACAAATCAGGAATTCTTCGATGCAGACAAAATTGGAGGCAAAATTATTTTGCGTCATTGGCGCGCAGGCGACCGGTTCCGGCCGATTGGCATGAAGTCGCCGAAGAAATTGCAGGATTTGTTTGTGAATGTAAAAATTCCACGCGAGCGTCGGCGCACTTTGATTTTGGCGGTGGCAGAAGGCGGCGAGATTTTTTGGGTGGAAGGTTTGCGGGTTTCCGAAAATTTCAAAATTACTTCCAAAACGAAACGGCAATTGGTTTGGAAATGGCGCAAAATCGCTTAATTCGTTGGCAATTAGTGTAAAAGTTCGCGGAAAACTTTCTTTACAGCCGTCGTTCACTCCGTTAAATTCCCACACTCATTTAATTATGGAAGCGAAGACAAAGACGATCGAACAGTTCAAGACGCACGCCAAGGACACGGGTTCCGCGGATGTGCAGGTCGCGTTGCTGACGCAGCGAATCAACCATTTGACCGAGCATTTGCAGACCAATAAAAAAGATCACAGCTCGCGCCGCGGGTTGCTGATGATGGTCGGCCAGCGCCGCCGTTTGCTCGAATATCTGCAGAACATTGATTTGGGACGCTATCAAGCGGTCACGAAAAAACTGAAACTGCGCCACTAAAATTTAGCGGACGCGGTTTTTGATTTTTAGACAACTGCGCTCGCTTCAAGGTTTGGGCCGGAAACGCGAACGGCTCGATTCTCAAAAACAAATTCGCGAATTAAATTCCGTCGCCGCCGGGTGATTTCAATTAGTCCCGAAATTTTTTCGGGGTTCACTGAAGTTCCTCGGGCGGCGCGGGCAGAAAATTATGCCAGAAAAAATAACCGCCCAATTGGGTGACAAGCAGATCGTCATTGAAACAGGGAAACTCGCCAAACAAGCCGACGGTGCAGTCACCGTCCAACTCGGCGAAACCATTATTCTCGTCGCCGCCGTCGCCGCGACGAAAGCCAAACCCGGCCAGGATTTCTTTCCGTTGACCGTTGACTACCGCGAAAAAGCCGCCGCTGCCGGAAAATTTCCCGGCGGTTACTTTAAACGCGAAGGCCGTCCGACCGAAAAAGAAATTCTCACTTGCCGTCTCACCGACCGACCGATTCGTCCGCTCTTTCCGAAGGGCTGGTATAACGAAGTGCAAGTCCAGACCGTCGTGCTCAGCGCGGACGGCGAAAATGATCCCGATATTTTGAGCATCATCGGCGCGAGTGCGGCGCTGATGGTCAGCGACATCCCTTGGGCTGGCCCGCTCGGTGCGGCGCGCATCGGTCGCGTTGCCGGAAAATTCATCGCCAATCCAACGCACGCCGAAATGAAGGAAAGTGATTTGGATTTGGTCTACGTCGGAAATCAAAACGACATCGTGATGTATGAAGGCGCCGCGAAAGAAATCACCGAAGCCGATTTCAATGCTGCCTTGAAATTCGCGCAGGAAGCGATTCAACCGCTCATCGCCGCGCAAAAAGAACTCGCGGCCAAAGGTGGAAAAAAGAAACGCGAAATCACGCTCAACATCGTTCCTGACGAAATTTTGAAGGAAGCGAAATCTCTCGCCGGCGACCGATTTGTTCCCGCGTTGCTAACGCCGGGCAAACTCGCACGCGAAACCGCTGTCAAAGCGATTCAAGACGAAGTCGGCACGAAGCTCGTCGAAAAATTCGGCGCGGAAAAAGTCACCGAGTTCGTCGTCAAAGACGCGTTTTATTACATCCAAAAAGAAGCCGTCCGCAAATTGATTTTGGAAAGCGGCAAACGTCTCGACGGTCGCACGTTCGACGTGGTTCGTCCGATTTCGAGCGAAGTCGGAATTCTTCCGCGCGCTCACGGCTCGGCGATTTTCTCTCGCGGCGAAACACAAGCCGTCACGCTCGTCACGCTTGGCACGGGCGAGGACGCGCAGGAATTTGATTCCTACACTGGTGGCGAGACGGAAAAGAAATTTATTCTGCACTACAATTTCCCGAATTTCTCCGTCGGCGAAACCGGAAGAATTTCCGGTCCCGGCCGTCGTGAAATCGGACACGGCGCTTTGGCCGAACGCTCAATTGAGTCCATGATGCCGAAGGATTATCCTTACGCCGTCCGTGTCACGAGTGAAATCATGGAATCAAACGGCTCGACCTCGATGGCGACCGTTTGCGGCGGCACGCTGGCGCTCATGGATGCAGGCGTCCCGATGATTCGTCCGGTTGCCGGTATCAGCGTCGGCATCTGCACCGAATACAGCGGTGAAAAGATTTCCAAGTATCAACTCCTCACCGACATCATCGGCTGGGAAGATCATTACTGCGACATGGATTGCAAAATCGCCGGAACAGAAAAAGGCATCACCGGCTTTCAATTGGATTTGAAGTTGAAAGGCTTGCCGCACGCGCTCATGACCGAGACGATTGAAAAAGCTCGCGTCGCGCGCATGCACATCCTCGCGGAAATGGCCAAGGCGCTTTCCGCACCGCGAACGGAATTGAGCAAATACGCGCCGCGCATCCAAGTCATCAAAATCAATCCGGAAAAGATTGGCGCGCTCATCGGGCCGGGCGGAAAAAACATCAAACGCCTCGTCGAAGAATCCGGTTGCGAAATCAACATCGAAGACGACGGCACGGTCAATGTCTTCTCCGTTTCAGCGGAGGGAATGAAAATCGCCGTGGACGCCATCACCGGCATGAGCGCCGAAGCCGAAGTCGGGAAAATTTATCGCGGGAAAGTTGTGACCGTGAAAGAATTTGGCGCGTTCGTGGAATTTTTGCCGGGCAAAGACGGCCTCGTGCACATCAGCGAACTGGCGAATTTCCGTGTCAAAAGAACCGAAGATATTGTCAAGGAAGGCGACGACATCACCGTCAAATGCCTCGGCGTGGACGAAAAAGGCCGCGTCCGTCTCTCGCGCAAAGCCGCGATGGAAGACCGCGACAAAGAAATGGGCGGACAACCGTCCGAACAGCAACCAGCCGAACAGCCGAAGTAAATTATTTTTGAATCGCGAAGCGCGAATGGCGAAAGCTATTCGCGCTTTTTTGTTTTAGCAGCATTGATTGTCAGTTGGCGATGGCGGGAAATTATGCCGTCACACCGCCCGCAATGTATTGCTCCATTTGCGCAATGGTCGCGTCTTGCGCGGAAATGATGTAGTTCACCAAATCGCCGATGGATACGATGCCGACGACTTCTTCATTTCGCATCACCGGCAAATGGCGCACGCGATTTTCCGTCATCATTCTCATGCACTCCTCGATGGAATCCGATGGCGACGCCGTGACAACATTGCGCGAAAGAATTTCTTTCACGAGTGTTTCTTTCGACGACTTGCCGTGCAACGCAATTTTTCGGGCGTAATCGCGTTCGGTAAAAACGCCGACGAGCGTGCCGCGCGCGATGACGAGCAACGCGCCGATATTTTTTTCGGCCATCAATTTGATGGCGTCGAAGACGGTGGATTCGGGTGCGACGGAAAACACTGTTGAACCCTTGTGATGCAACAGCGAGCTGATGGGAACGCTGGTTTTCATAGGCTTATTAATTGTTTATCAGCCCGTTTGTCGAAACTTGCAAGTTAATTTTGGAAATAATTTTCTTTCATCTGCCGAATCAACGATAATCGGAAACTGTTTACAATATGGAAACGTTGCCAACTGTTTTACTAAAACCGGGCGAAGCCGATAGGATTGTCGCGGGACATCCGTGGGTTTATGCGAATGAAATCCAACGCCTGACGCAGCAAATCACCGACGGCGAATTGGTTCAAGTCAAAGACAGCCGCCAGCGATTGCTCGGCGTCGGATTTTTCAATTCCAAATCAAAAATTTATGTCCGCGTGCTGTCGCCCGAACGAATTGAAACGGGTGAACAATTTTTTGAAGACCGAATCCGCGCTGCGCTCGCCATCCGGCAAAAGTATTTGCCACATGCCGGTTCCTTTCGCGTCATCAATGCCGAAAGCGATTTTTTAAGCGGCCTTATCGTGGACAAATACGAAGACGTGCTTGTCGTCCAAATTTCTTCGCTCGGCATGGATAAACGGAAACCGCAAATCGTTGCTGCGCTTCAAAAAGTTTTCTCGCCGCGCGCCATTCTCGAGCGCAGCGATGTTGCATCGCGAAAATTTGAAGGTCTTACGGAATCAAATGAAGTTTTGTTCGGTGAACCCGTCCAAAAAGTTTCTGTAAATCTCAACGGCTTGAAATTTGAAACCGATTTGGTCGCCGGTCATAAAACGGGAATGTATTTGGACCAGCAGGTGAATTACCAGGCCGTTTCGCCATTTGCCAAAGGCGGGCAGGTTTTGGACTGTTTCAGTTTTCTCGGCGGCTTCGGATTGCACGCGGCGCGAGCGGGCGCGGCGCATGTTCATTTGCTCGACCAAAGCGCCGATGCGATTGAAGCATCCAAACGCAACGCCACAACAAATGGCCTTGCCGATAAATGTTCGTTTGAAGCCATAAATGTCTTCGACTGGCTGAAAGCAAACACCGCTGTCAAACCGCACGAAAAAGTGATTCCGCGATTTGATTTAATCATTCTCGACCCGCCGTCGTTCACGCGCAATCGCGCATCCGTGCCCGATGCCTTGCGCGGCTACAAAGAAATTCATTTGCGCGCGCTGAAACTTTTGAAAGTTGGCGGAACGCTAGCGACATTTTGTTGTTCACATCATGTCAGCACGGAATTGTTTCAAGACACTTTGCTTTCCGCCGCGTTTGACACGCGAAGAGTTTTGCGCCGCGTCGCGACGTATTCGCAATCGCCCGACCATCCGGTCATTCCGATGATTCCCGAAACGGAATATCTGAAGGGATTTGCATTAGAAGTGGTGCGATAAATTATTCGCCAAACAATTCTTCCGCTTTTTTAATGTCCGCAATCGTTCCGGTCTGAAACCATTTTCCGCGATGCGGCAAACATTTGAGACGATTTTGTTTCATTGCTTCGTGCCAGAGAATTTTCACGGAAAATTTTCCGTCCGGCGCATTTCGCAAAACGCGCGGATGAAAAATTCCAATGCCAGCGATGATGTAAGGCGCGTCCACATCGTTCCAATCGAAGGTATTTTCGCGTTCGATGAATAAATGGTCTTCGCCTTTGTCGTGGCCGACGGCATGTGCTTTGGATTGTGCGAGCAAAAGAAAATCCATTTTTGATTCGTCCCAAAATTGCGTTAACTGTTCGAGTGCGCTTTCGTTTTCGTCGAACCAAATAATGTCGCTGTTAATTGTGAACAGCGGCTCGTCACTGAAAAATTTCTCCGCTTTTTTCAGTCCACCGCCGGTTTCCAGCGGCTCGGCTTCTTCGGAAATCTTGAAGCTCAAACATTTGAACTGCGACAGATACTGGATCAATTGCTCTTTGTGGTGCGAAACGTTGACGACAACTTCTTCGATGCCGTAAGCGACGAGCTTGTCGAGCGCGTATTCCATCATCGGCTTGCCCGCGACCGGCACGAGCGGCTTGGGCATGCATTCCGTCAACGGCAAAAGACGCGTGCCATAACCGGCAGCCAGAACCATTGCTCGTTTAATTTTACCGCGCATAATTGTCGAACCAATTTTTCAACGCGGCCAGTTTGGGATGACGCAGAGCGTCTTGCAACAATCGTTCCACACGCGCCGAATGAAGCTTTTTATAATCCGATTTTCCTTCGCGCGACAATTTTTCAAAAATCGCGAGCACGCGCGTGTGGCGCAATGCCGCGAGAATTGCCCATGACAATTCAAATTGTTGCCGGTTTAGATTTGGAAATTGCGCGAGATAACGCGCAATCATTTTACGCTTCAAACCATTTGGCAAATCGCGACGCGCATCTTCGAGCAGCGAAATTAAATCGTAAGTGACCGGCCCGGCGTAAGCGTCCTGAAAATCCAAAAGTCCGGCGCGACGAATCTCCTCGCGCTGTGGCAGCCACATTAAATTGGCAACGTGATAATCGCGCAACAAAAGCGATTGCGGAACCTGATGCGCCAGCGGCAAAAGCTCCAACCAGACTTCCCGAAATTCATCAGCAAGAGGAACGTCCACGCCAGCGGATTTGCGAACATCCAAATATAATTCCACATCTTCGAGCATTTTTTTGGGCGAATAAATCCGCAAGCCGTTCGGAATTGCATTCAAATTTTTATGGAGCGCAATTAAAACATCCGTCGCCAGTGTAAATAGTTTTTCCGCATCAAAATTATTTTCAAGCAATTGCGAAAACGTTTCATCGCCAAAATCTTCGAGCAGCAGAAATCCATTCGCGTCGTCGCGCGCCAAAATTTTCGGCGCGCTAAAACCAAGTTTTTGCAAATGCAAATTGATTTGGACAAACGGCGGAAGAATTTGTCGAACGTGCGAAGCGTCCATTAAAATTGCTGTTTCGTTTCCTCTTCGCAGCCGGAAATATTTTCGCGCGGAAGCATCGCCGGTGAGGGATTCGATTTTCGCATTCGCCCATTTTGTCCCGTCGAGAAATTTTGGGACGTTCATTTGAGTAATTCGCGCTGCCAATTCATCAATTCGGGCGCGTGTTTGCCCCAATCGCGCGACAATTCACCGAGCGTCGCTTTGCTCGCGATGAGCGTCGGGTCAATGGCCAATTCATGCGCGTGGGCATTCCGTTTTTTTTCCAATTCGCGATAACGGCGAAATTCCGCCTCGGTCGGACGATGAAATTTCTGCCGCAAAATTTCCGGTTGCTTGTCGGCGGAAATTGATAAGCCGACTTTAATTGCTTTCGTTAAACCTTCGCGGCGACGCGGGGAGATTCGCGTCGGCAAAAGCTTTTCAACGTGACCGTTCAACGTCGCAGCTTCCGCGATTTCCACCATCGTTTCATGGCGCAAAACAAAATACGGCGGACGATTCGCGAGAATTGCCTCTTCCTCGCGCCATTCCCAGAGTTCACGCAGGACCGCGAGCGCGGCGCGGCTTAAGCCGGAACTACCTTTGATTCGCCAAATGTCGCGGTCAACGATTTGCGGCTTCGTGCAATCCAAAATCAATTGCGCGCAACTTTCCTGATGCCAAGCCAAACGATTTTTCGCTTTCAATTCCGCACGCAATTTGTCGGCGAGCGGTTTCAAATAATGCGTGTCGGCGCGGGCATATTTTTCCATGCGCTCGGTCAACGGTCGCTGCGCCCAATCGGCTTTTTGCGAACCTTTGTCCAATTTCACTCCGAGAAATTTTTCGACGAGCGCGCTCAAGCCGAATTGCCGTTCGCCGAGCAAACGCGCCGCGAGCATGGTGTCGAAAATTGCCGACGGAATGAATTCATGATGTTTTTCGAGCAGCCGCAAATCGTAATCCGCGCCGTGCATAATCAATTCGTGAGCATTCAGCGCGTCGAGCAGCGCGTCCAATTTGAATCCGGCGAGCGGGTCAACCAGCTTGTCTTCGCCGACGATGCTGATTTGAATCAAACAAACTTTTTCCGGATAGGCGTGCAGGCTGTCGGCTTCCGTGTCCACCGCCACCCAGGTAGCCGCGTGAAGTTTGGGAAGGAATGCGGCGAGCTTTTGTTCCGTATCAATCACCCAGACAATATAGATGTTTCCGGCATCCCGTGCCAAGCGTCAGGTGCGGGCGGGCG
>JAJPKI010000118.1 GCA_021323835.1 Verrucomicrobiota bacterium
ACGAGCGAGCGCATGTCCGCTTTGTGGTCTTCGTTCGGGCCGAAAACATTGAAATATTTCAAGCCGACGATTTTTTTCAAATAGCCGTTGCGCCGCGCATGCAAATCGAAAAGTTGCTTTGAGTAGCCATACATGTTCAATGGCCGCAATTTTTCCAATCGCGATTCGTCATCGTCCATGCCCGCCGAGCCGTCGCCGTAAGTCGCCGCGGACGAGGCATAAACAAACCGCGCTTTATTGGCCAACGACCACGCGCACAAATCTTTCGTGAATTCGTAATTGTTGCGGATGAGATAGCTCGCGTCTTTTTCCGTCGTGGCCGAGCACGCGCCGAGATGGAGAACCAAATCAAATTTTCCGAGCGCGCCACTTTGCAATCGCGACAGCAATTGGTCGCCTTCGACGTAATCGGCAAATCGCAGCGGCGTGAGGTTGCGCCATTTCTCGTCCGTTCCAAGCCGGTCACAAACGACAATGTCCTCGCAGCCGCGGCGATTCAACGCCCAGACGAGCGCGCTGCCGATGAAGCCCGCGCCGCCGGTGACGAGCACGCGCGAATCGGAAAAGTCATTCGGTTTCATGTCTGGTTACTTAAATCTACCACTTACCAACCCAAAACATGAGCAAAAATTAACGGCGCAACAATTGTGGCATCGGATTCGATGATGAACTTTGGGGTTTTCACGCCGAGTTTGCCCCAAGTGATTTTTTCATTCGGCACCGCGCCGGAATAGCTTCCATAGCTCGTCGTCGAATCGCTGATTTGGCAAAAATAGCCCCAGAGCGGGACGTTCGTGCGCAGCAAATCTTGATGCAGCATCGGCACGACGCAAATCGGAAAATCGCCAGAAATGCCGCCGCCAATTTGAAACATACCAATCGTGCTCTTCTTCGTCGCCGTGCGCGTGTAAAACTCCGCGAGCCACGTCATGTATTCGATGCCGGTGCGGACGGTGTGGACATTTTTCACGTCGCCGCGAATCACAGCGGCGGCATACATATTTCCAAGCGTCGCATCTTCCCAGCCGGGAACGACAATGGGCAAATTCTTTTTTGCGGCGGCGAGCATCCACGAATCTTTCGGGTCAATCTGATAATACTTTTCGTATTTGCCGCTCAACAAAACTTTGTAAAAAAATTCGTGCGGGAAATAACGTTCACCCTTTTTGTCGGCGTCGGTCCAGACTTCAAGCATCGCTTTTTCCATGCGGCGCATGGCTTCGCCTTCGGGAATGCACGTGTCGGTAACGCGGTTCATGTGGCGGTTGAGCAATTTCTGTTCGTCCTCGGCGCTCAACATGCGGTAATGCGGCACGCGCTCGTAATAATCATGCGCGACGAGATTGAAAACGTCTTCTTCCAGATTCGCGCCGGTGCAGGTGATGAGGTGCACTTTGTCGCGGCGAATCATTTCGGCGAGCGAAAGGCCGAGTTCCGCCGTGCTCATTGCGCCGCCGAGCGTAATCATCATTTTGCCGCCGTTGTCGAGATGCGCGACATAACCGCGCGCGGCGTCCACAAGCGATGCGGCATTGAAATGCCGGTAATGATGCTGGATGAATCGCGAAATCGGGCCGCCGGAAAGTTTGATTTGTTTCTTCTTTGCCATAATTTGAAAAATCTTCTCTCAAACGATACGGAAGTCGGCGCGAAATCCAATCTCAAATTAACTTTCCATTGCGCGAAATTTTTCGCGGCGCATAATTCCCGCGTGAAATTTCCGGCAATAATTTTATTCGCGGCGTCATTTGCGTTTGCGATTCAAGCTTTGGCGGAAAATTCCGACCTTTGGGGAAAGCGCGGTGAATTATGGAATCCGGCCGGACGACTCCCGGATTTTTCTTACGCCGGTTATCATTGCGGAGAAAAATTAATTCCAAATGTTTTGCGTGGCGTGAGCGTGAAAGATTTTGGCGCGACTGGCGACGGAATAATTGACGATACTCAGGCATTTCTCAAAGCACTTAATACGGTCACAAATGGCGCGATTCAAATTCCTGCAGGACGTTACGTTATCACAAACATTTTGGACGTGACGCATTCCGGCGTCATTTTGCGCGGCGCGGGTGCGGACAAAACGATTTTATATTTTCCCAAACCGTTGATGGAAATCCGTCCGGCTTGGAGCGCGACGACGACCGGCCGGGAAACTTCGGCTTATTCCTTTGGAGGCGGGTTCGTCTGGTTCAAAGGCAATTTCGGCGAGCGCGTTTTGGCCGATGTCACGGCGGAAGCCAATCGCGGTGAAAAAGTTCTGCAAGTTTCGACGACGAAAAACCTGCGCATCGGCCAGCGCGTGGAAATTATTGAGAAAGATAATCCCGATAATTCCCTCGCGGTCGAACTTTATTCCGGCGACGCGGGGAGCATCACGAATCTAAATGCGACCACGTTTGCGTCCATCGTCGTCACCATCAAGAAAATTGACGGCGACAAAATTTCTTTCGACCGGCCACTACGGTTCGCCGTGAAATTGCAGTGGCATCCGCAAATCCGCAGCTTCACACCGACGGTTAAGGAGTCGGGTATTGAAAATGTGCGCTTCGAATTTCCAAACGTGCCGTATCCCGGCCATTTCAACGAGCAGGGTTACAATGCCATCGCGTTTTCCGAAGTTTCAGATTGCTGGGCGCGCAACATCATCATTTCCAATTCCGACAGCGGCATTTTTTGCGGCGGCCGTTTCTGCACCATTCAAAATGTCACGTTCACCGGCACGCGCGCAGCGGATATGAATTCCCATTGCGTTGGTCATCACGGTTTCGATTTTTTTGGAGAAGACAATTTACTCACCGGATTTGATTATCGCGTGAAATTCATCCACGACCTGACGGTGGAACATTGCGCTGCCGGAAATGTTTTCGCGAACGGCCGCGGCGTGGATTTGTGTTTTGACCACCACGTTTGCTCGCCGTATGAAAATTTATTCACAGACATTGACGCGGGCGCGGGCACGCGGCTGTGGTTTTGCGGCGGCGGCAATGCACTCGGCAAACATTCCGGCGCGCGGGAAACGTTTTGGAATATCCGCGCTGATAAGCTGCAGAAATTGCCGCCGGAAGGTTTCGGACCGCCTTCAATGAATTTCATCGCGCTGCAGACCGATTTGCCTTCGGAAAAAAATTCGACGAACCGCTGGCTCGAGTCCATTTCGCCAAAAAAAATTGCGCCGGGTGATTTACACGCGGCGCAATTGGCAGTTCGCTTGCGCGGGAAATAATTATTTCACCAGCAACAAGCCGGGCATCGCGAGCGACAATTGCGCGTGAACGTCACCGTGCAATTTCGCGCCTGTAACGAAATTGTTGGTGCAGTTGACGTCGTTCACGCGGATTGCCGCGCTGCCGCACTGCTCGGCGGTCAGTTCGTTAAAAGAATTGTTCGTGCAACCGGGCGCGCCTTTGTCGCCGAATGCCGCGTCAATATTTTCCGCCATGAACACGCCGTAATGATGGCTGCCCACGATGGAAATGTTTTGAAAACGGTTGTCGTGGCTCCAGCGCATGAAAATTCCCAAATCATTTCCGGCGAGCAGCGCGCCGTCGAACGTGCAATGATGAAAATTGCCGTCGAGTGAAATGCCCGCGCCGCGATTGTCATGCAAGTAAAGATTTGTGAAGGTGCAATTCTCGGTCTGGAAACACGCAATGCCGTCAAAATAATTGTCGAACGAATTCAAGCCGCGCACGGTGAGGCGTCGCGTGTTCGCGGTCGTGACAATTCCGCCGGAACGCGTGCGCGCCGTTGTAACGTTTTCAATCGTCGAATCGCTGACATTTTGCACGGTGATGCCGTTGTTGCAGATTTGTGAACCTTCTCCACTTAATTTCCAGCGCTCGCGTTGTTGATGAGCGCGGTTGCCGTCAACGAACAAATCGCTCACGCGCAAATTTTTGACAAGATGCGGGTCGTTCACCGGCTCGCCCATGATGATGGCGGGACAATTGGCGTTATCGGCCACAAATAAAACGGTTTGATCGCCCGCGCCGCGCAGCGATTCGCCATCGCGATTCAAAACAATCGGCTCTTGCAATTCAATTTTGCCCGGCGGCAAAACGACTTCGCCGCCGTTCTTCGGCAACGAATTGAGCGCGCGCTGGATTTCAACCGTTCTTGCGCCTTCCGGCAATTTGATAATGGTCGATTGCGCAGCGAAAACGGCGATTGGAAAAAGAAGCGCGCCCGCCAAGGATTTCCCGGCGAGTCGGCGTAACGACTTCAGTAAATTGTTTGTAATCATCGTGCAATGAATGTAGAAAAAATTTTGGGCGATTCATCGTCACGTTCGGCTGATATTTGTGTCGGACGGTGTCCGACAAATTTATTTCGGAATTTCCAAACCGCGCGGAGCGGTTATGCTTTGCGCCGATGATTTCGGAGAAAAAAAACGTGAAGGCCGCGACACCGGCGGAATTGGGCTTTCATTTTCCCGCCGAATGGGAAAAACATGAAGCGACGTGGCTCGGCTGGCCGCATAATGCGAGCGATTGGCCGGGAAAATTTGAAATCATTCCGTGGGTCTACGGCGAAATGGTTCGCAAAATTTCCGAAGGCGAAAATATTTATCTGCTTGTTCGCGGAAAATCAGATGAAAATCTGGCGCGAAAAATTTTCAAAAGCGTTGGCGTTAATTTGCGGAGAATTAAATTCGTGACGCATCCGACGAATCGCGGCTGGACGCGGGACACGGGACCGATTTTTGTAAAGCGCCGAAATGAAACGGCAATTGTGCATTTCCATTTCAACGGCTGGGCCAAATACGGCAATTGGCGCAAGGATACAAAAGTTCCTAAAACTGCTGCCAAATTATTGCGTAAAAAATTGTTTCACGCCGAGAGCAATGGAAAGCCATTTGTCATCGAAGGAGGCGGCATTGAATTGAACGGCCGCGGCACGTTGATTTCGACCGAAGAATGTTATTTGCATCCGAAAATCCAGGTGCGCAATCCAAGGCTCGGCAAAAAGGAAATTGAAACGGCGCTGAAAAATTATCTCGGCGTGAAAAATATTTTTTGGCTGGCCAAAGGGCCGAAAGGCGATGACACGCATGGACATATTGACGACATTTGTCGTTTCGTGAATCCCAAAACGCTCCTGCTCGTGCGCGAGAAAAATTCGCGCGATGAAAATTACAAGCCACTGGAAGAAAATTGGGAGCGCATCGGCGATTTGCGATTGGAAGATGGCAGCAAGCCGGAAGTGATTGAATTGCCGATGCCAGCGCCGTTGTATTTTGACGGCGTGCGGTTGCCGGCGAGCTACGCGAATTTTTACATTTGCAACGCGGCGGTCATCGTCCCGACATTCAACGACCCAAACGACCGCATAGCACTCGGTATTTTAGGCGAACTGTTCCACGACCGTCCGGTCATGGGCATTCACGCAGTGGATTTGGTCTGGGGCTTCGGTTCGTTGCATTGCCTGACCCAGCAACAACCGTCATGATTAAAGCTTATTCACAACACCATTTTTCCGCTCAAAAGTTATTAACAGGTTATTCACAAAATCGTTGACAAGCCGCTCTGGCAATGCGAAAGTCGCAGCTTCGTAAGGCAAAGGTATCCTTGAATTTCGGAAGGATGGGTTTCCCGATCGACCAAACATGAAGCGTGCATTGTATTTTTTTGCAGCGGTATTTTTTTTATTTACCGCCGGAAATGTTTTTGCTCAAGCAACCGTGACGACGGACCAATCCGATTATCCGCCGGGCAGCACGGCCATCATCACTGGCAGTGGATTTCAACCGGGTGAAGTCGTTCAATTGCAAGTCACCAACATTACAAATCCTTTTGACGATGGCGAAGAACATGATGCGTGGTCAGTAACGGCAGATGCAGATGGAAATTTTACGACGACATGGTATGTCACTGAGGATGAAGTAAACACGACACTTGAATTGACTGCGGTAGGATTGACTTCGGGTTTGACAGCGCAGGAGATATTTACAGATGCCAGCTACAATATCAGTTCCATTTCAATAGGCAGCCAAAATGGAACGTTGACCAATGGCGCGTCCAGCAGTGCGAGCTATACCATAACAAATTTCTTTAGCGGAAACGGACAATCTGTGGGAGCAGTCACGAATCGCGTGACAATCGGCCTGCCGACAGGTGCGACCGCATCTTTCAGTCTTGTTCCGACGACCGGTCCTGGCAACGGTGGCAGTTCTGGAAATCCAGGCGCATTTACGAATAAATTAACCATCACAAGCGCAACCACGACCCCGGCGGGCACATACACAATCACCATGGTCGGAGACGATAATAAGGGTGGACATGCGACCAACACGACCACCTTCACCATCATTGCAGCAAAAGCAAGCAAGCTGGCATTTACAATTCAGCCCGCAAACACGACAGCCGCAATGACGATGGCCAATGTCGTGGTGCAACTTCAGGATGCAAACGGAAATAATATCTCTTCCAACAACGTGCCAATTACTTTGACGCTAAATACAGGTTCGTTTGCCGCCGGAAGCACGACGACCGTGAATTCGGATTCGACGGGACAATCCACGTTCAGCAATTTAAAAATCAACACAGCCGGTAGTTACACCATAACCGCAGCGGCTTCAGGCATCGGAACCGGTTTAAGCAACGCGACCAGCAGTTCATTCACAGTTAAGCCGTCGGCAGCAACGACGTTGGTAGTGACCGGTTATCCCAGTCCGCGAACGGCAGGCCAACCGGCGACTTTAACGGTGACCGCTCAAGATCCATTTGCGAACGTCGCGACCAATTACACCGGCACAGTTCATTTGACCAGCAGCGACGGTCAGGCTTCTTTGGCCGCTAATCACAAATTCATCGCAAGCG
>JAJPKI010000137.1 GCA_021323835.1 Verrucomicrobiota bacterium
GCAGGCGTAATCGGCGTTGACGATTTGACTTCATGTAAAATTTTTGTGACGGCGTGCGAAATTGCTCCAAAAAGCGGCAAGTTTCAAGTTTGTTCTCCGTTGAAGATTGATTTGCAGCCTCATTTTCTGCTAAACTTTTTCTCGTGTCCAAAATTCTCGGCATTTCTGCGTATTACCACGACAGCGCCGCCGCGCTGATGGTTGACGGCAAATTGATTGCCGCCGCGCAGGAAGAACGCTTCACGCGCAAAAAGCACGACCACAATTTTCCGAAGAACGCGGTGGATTACTGTTTGCGCGAAGCAAAAATTCAGCCGGAGGATTTGGATTACGTCGTTTTCTACGACAAGCCGCTGTTGAAATTCGAGCGCTTGCTTGAAACTTATTTGGCATTCGCCCCGCAAGGCTTGCGCTCATTTCTCATGGCGATGCCGCTGTGGCTGAAAACGAAATTGCATTTGCCGCGCGAAATCCGCAAATCGCTCGACGGACGGTTTCACGGGAAAATTGTTTTCATCGGCCATCACGAATCGCACGCCGCCAGCGCATTTTTTCCATCGCCGTTTGATGAAGCCGCGATTCTGACGATGGATGGCGTTGGCGAATGGGACACCGCGAGCATCGGCATTGGGCGCGGAAATAAAATGGAATTGCTCAAGACGTTGGAATTTCCGCACTCGCTCGGCTTGCTTTACAGCGCGTTCACTTATTTTTGCGGCTTCCGCGTCAATTCCGGCGAATACAAACTTATGGGACTTGCGCCCTACGGCGAGCCGAAATACGTCGACCTGATTCTCGAAAAGCTGATTGACCTTAAACCCGACGGCTCGCTGGCGATGGACATGAAATATTTCAATTATTGCCAGGGCTTGACGATGACGAGTCCCGAGTTTGACAAACTTTTCGGCGGCCCGGCGCGAAATGCTGAAAGTTTAATTACTCAACGCGAAATGGATTTGGCGGCTTCAATCCAAAAGGTCACCGAAGAAATTGTTTTACGCATGGCGCGTCACGCAAAAGAAATTACCGGTGCAAAATATCTTTGTCTCGCTGGTGGCGTGGCGCTCAATTGTGTCGCCAACGGCGTTTTGCTTCGTGAAAAGATATTTGACGACATTTGGATTCCCGCTCCCGCCGGTGATGCCGGCGGCGCGCTCGGCGCGGCATTGTTTGCGCATTTTCATTTGCTCGAAAATGAACGCAAGCCGAACGGTTCGGATTCCTTGATTCAAGGCTCGTTGCTTGGCCCGAAATTTTCCAACGAAGAAATCGGGGCATTTCTCAAATCCACGAACGCACCGCATCATTTTTTCCCCGACGAAAAAGAATTGCTGCAAAAAGTTGTGGAGGCGATGGCGGGCGAAAAAGTCGTCGGCTGGTTTCAAGGCCGGATGGAATTTGGTCCGCGCGCGCTCGGCTCGCGCAGCATCATCGGCGATGCGCGCAGTGAAAAAATGCAATCGCAAATGAATTTGCGGATTAAATTTCGCGAAAGTTTTCGGCCGTTTGCACCATGCGTTTTAGTCGAAGAAGTTTCAAATTATTTTGAATTGGATCGCGAATCGCCTTACATGCTGCTCGTCGCGCCGGTGCGGAAGGAATTGCAATGCGAATTGACCGACGAACAAAAACGTGCGATGCGCGACCCGGATTTGCGCAAGCGCGTGAACGTAAAACGCTCGACAATTCCCGCCATCACGCACGTGGACATGTCCGCGCGGATTCAAACCGTGGACGAAGCGCGGCACGGACGTTATTACCGCTTGATGCGCGAATTTAAAAAGCAAACCGGCTGCGGCGTCATCATCAACACGAGTTTCAATATTCGCGGCGAACCGATTGTCTGCACGCCGCAAGATGCGTATCGCTGTTTTCTCGCATCGGACATGGACGTGTTGGTTTTGGAAAATTACATTTTATACAAATCCGAGCAGGCGCAGCTTGGCGAAAAGGAAAAACAAAAATACGTCAGCAGCTTTTCACTCGATTGATTTATGATGAATCCATTTGCAGATGTGAATTGGAATCCCGACACGCGGGCGCGGAAAAAATTCGCCGTCAGCTTGATTGTCGGATTTCCCGCCATCGCCATTTTATTGGCCGCAGCTTCGTATTTGAAAGCGCACCATGTCGCGCATTTTCCAATTTGGCTCGGCGGAATTGGTTTAGCCGTTGGAATTATTCTTTGGCTGTTGCCACAAATTGCAAAACCGTTTTACGTTGTCTGGTATTTTCTTGGTTGCTGCATCGGCATTGTTGTTGGAAATGTTTTGTTCTCGCTGTTCTTTTATTTGGTTGTCACGCCGCTGGGATTGTTGCTGCGATTGCGAAAAAATCCGGCAATAACCAAAGGCTTCGACAAATCGGCGAAAACTTATTGGCGCGATACGGAAAAAATCGTAGATTTGAAAAGATATTATCGCCAATTTTAGAATTTAGAAAACCATTTTATGCCAGACGACAAGCGCACAGAATTTGAAAAATCCGGCGAGGAAAAAGATGTTGGTTTGTTCGGCGAATTCATCGGCATGATGAAGCAGAACAAAAAATACTGGCTCATTCCGCTGATTTTGATTTTGGTTTTGTTCGGCGTGCTCATCATTCTCGGTTCCACCGCCGCCGCGCCGTTCATTTACACATTGTTTTAATTTTCCGAAATGGAAAATCACGTCGGTTTTGATTTCTCCGCAATCGCTTCGGAGAAAATCGCCAACACTTCCGCGCGCGACACCGAACCGACCAAATGATTCTCTTTTGAATTGTTCACTACTGGCACATTGCGCAATTCGCTTTGCAGCACAATCGGCAGCGCATCGAGCAACCGCTGGTTCGGCGTCAAAATTTTTGGAACCGGCCGCATCAAATCGTAAGCGATGACGCCGCTGATGTTGTGCGATGAATTCAAAAATTCTTTCAAGTCGTGCAACGCGATGATGCCGATAAATTTTTTATTTTCATCCACGATGGGCACGAAATTATTCGGGCTGCCGAGAAAGCGCTCGGCAATTTCGCGGAGTGTGGCTGTTTCGCGCATTGGCGGCACGGGCGCTTGCATCAAATCGCCGATGGTTTTATCCATGGCCGCGCCGGTTTGCTCGCTTTCGCGCGCGAGCGAAATTCCTTTAAGCCGCAAATGCTCGGTGTAAATGGAATCGGGATGCAATTGCCATGCGACGAGCACGCTCACGACGCACGCAAACATCAGCGCGGGCATGAGCGAATAGTTCAGCGAAATTTCAAATGCCATAATGATGGCCAGCAACGGCGATTTCGTCGTGCCGGAAAGCACCGCGCCCATGCCGACGAGCGCGAACGCGCCGATGGGAACTTCCGGCGAATGATTCATTTGATGCAGCGAGACGCCGAAAATCGCCCCGATGGCCGCGCCTAAAAAAAGTGTCGGTGTAAAAACGCCGCCGACCGTTCCCGCGCCCACGACAATCGTCGTCGCCAATAATTTTGCCAGAAACAAACCGCTCAATTGCGGAATCGCGTCGGAAATTTTTTCGTAATTGCCGTTGAGGATTTCGTTGGTGACGTAATAGCCGTTGCCGCAGACGCCGGGAATTCCCAGCGCAATCACGCCGACGACCGAGCCGGCGAGTCCGAGTTTCACGTAAGCCGGCCAATGATATTTATCGAATTGTTCCCGCCACGCGCGGAGAAATTTCAGAAACAGAGCCGCCACGCCGCCGCAAATAATTCCCAGCAGCAAATACCACGGCAATTGCGCGGGCGTTGTGTCGGGAAATTTCGGCACATCATACCACGGCTCGATGCCGAAAAAGGTGCGCGAGGTCATCGTCGCCATCACGGATGCGCAAACGAGCGGCGCGAAGAGACTCATCGAAAAATTGCCGAGCACAATCAACGACGCGAAAACTGCGCCGGCAATCGGCGCATTGTAAGCCGCCGCGATGCCGGCCGCCGCGCCGCAGCCGACGAGCATTCGCAAACGATACGGCGGCCATTTGGCAAATTGTCCGAGCCGCGATGCAATCGTCGCGGACAATTGCACGATGCCGCCTTCGCGCCCGATGGATGCGCCGGTGGCGATGCTGACGAGGGCGGACGCGGTTTTGACGGATTCATTTCGCAAAGGCAATCGTCCATCACCTGCGACGACAGCTTCCAACATGTCGCTTGAATTGCGACGACGAATCAGTCGAAAGCCCCAATGAATAATTAAACCCGCGGCAATTCCACCCGCTGTCGGAACCAGCAATCGCTGCCACGGTGCAAACATTTGCACTTCTTTGACCGGGTCTCCAGGCTGCATCAAAAAAATGCGCTGCACCATTTCACCGGCCCAATAAAAAAAGACGTTCACTAATCCGCCGATGACGCCAACGATTGCGGCAAGGATGAGATGAAACGCTTCTTCCTTAAGAACGAGTTTTTCGCGCCATTGAACGGCGCGCTGCCAGTGGCGTCGGAAGAAAAGACGCGCCCGTTGACCGAAATTCCAACTTCGGTTCCGCGATTTCACGCAGGAAATTTAACGCAGAAATGCGTTTTTGACGAGGCGGGAAATTATTTCTTCAAACCGGCAATCGCATCTTTCATTTCGTTGAAATGAATGTCGGGATTGCCCGCCTCGGTGACATGGATGATTTTTCCATCAAGGCCGATGAGAAAACTCACGCGCTTGGCCATTTCTTTGCCATCCATTTTCACACCGTAAATGCCGGCGATTTTTCCATCGGTGTCCGCGAGTAAAGTGAAATTCAAATTATATTTCGCAATGAATTGTTTGTGGCTTTCGGCGGAATCGAAACTGACGCCGACGACTTCGACATTGTTCGTCTGCAAATCGCCCATGCGGTCGCGGAAACCGCACGCTTCCTTGGTGCAACCGCCGGTGAAATCTTTCGGATAAAAATAGAGCAGCAGGATTTTTTTGCCGACAAGGTCGCCGAGCTTGAAATCTTTTCCGTCCTGGTCTTTGCCGATGAACAGCGGCGCGGTGTCGCCGGCTTTCGGTTCCGCGGCGAAAATGGTTGCGGCGGAAAATAGAACTGTGGCGGCGAGCAGGAGTAATTTGGTTTTCATATTGTAATTCCTTTCAAACTAGGACGATTTTCGAGCCGTAAAGTTTCATGGATTCGATTTTTTTCGCGGCCAGCGGCGTAAACCATTTTGCAGCCACAGCCGCCAGACCATCACGAGCGCTTCGCGCACGATGTGGCCGGACATTTTCGAGTGACCTTCCACGCGGTCCGTGAAAACAATCGGCACTTCGGCGACTTTGTAGCCTTCACGCCAAAGCCGGTGCGTCATCTCGATTTGAAAGCTGTAACCGTTCGAGCGCACGTCATCGAGCTTGATAGCTTCCAGCGCGCGACGCAGAAAACATGTGTAGCCGCCCCTCGGGTCGGTAATCGGCATGCCGGTAATGATGCGGACGTAATAACCCGCGCCGCGGCTCAACAATAATCGCTTGAGCGGCCAATTGACGACGCGAATGCCGCCGGAATAACGCGAGCCGAGCACGAGGTCGGCATTTTCTTTTTTTATCGCCGCGAGAAAATTCGGGATTTCATCCGGGTCATGCGAGAAATCGCAATCCATTTCAAAAATGAATTCATAGCCGCGTTCCAGCGCCCATTCAAAACCGGCGATATAAGCGCGGCCGAGCCCGCCTTTTTTGGTTTCATGAATGACATGTATTTCCGGATGCTTCGCGGCGAGTTCATCGGCGATTTGCGCCGTGCCGTCGGTGGAATTGCCGTCCACGACGAGCAAATCCACTTTGACCGGCAGCGATAAAATATGCTGCGCCATGCGCGGAAGATTTTCCCGCTCATTGACGGTCGGCACGATGATTAAGGTATCGTTCACGCGAAACGCGAATTGTTAAAAAGAATTGACCGCAAAACAAGCCGCCAGTTCACGGGAATTTTTAATTTTGCAATTGCGGATTTTAATTTACGCTTCGCAGCATGACTTCCTTGCTGACTCGCATTGAAGATTGGCCATTTCTTTTGAGCAGCCCGCTTTGGCTCATCGTCACCATTTTTCAAATCTGGATGCTCATTCACGCCATCCGCAGCGGCGAATGGATTTGGGCCGTTTTCATTCTCATCGGTTGGGGCGTGTCTTCAATTTTATATTTTTTTCTCGTTTATCGCCAATCCGCCGGCTCAATTTCCATGCAAGGATTTGAACTTCCCGGCGCCGGCAGCCGTCAACGCATCAAGGAATTGCAATCGAAAATCCATCATCTCGACAACGCCTATCATCATTTTCAACTCGGCGACATTTATTTTCGCAAAGGCAAATTGGCCGACGCGGAAAAATGTTATCGCGCCGCGCTCGAACGCGAGCCGAAGGACATTGACGCCCGCGCGCATCTCGGCCAATGCCTCGTGCGCCTGAATCGTCCCGCCGAAGCGCGTCCGCTCCTCGAAAGCGTCATGCACGAAAAGCCCGACCACGATTACGGGCACACGATGATGGCGCTGGCCGAAACGCTCGCCGCCCTCGGCGAGACCGACAACGCGCTGCAATACTGGCAGCACATCGTGCAAAACCATTCCTATCCGCGCGCCAAAGTGCAACTGGCCGAACTTTACGCCGCAAAAAATCAAAATGACTTGGCGCGCACGCAACTCAAGGAAGTTTTGAGCGACGACGTCCACGCGCCGGCATTTCAACGCCGCCGCGACCGCGTCTGGATTCGCCGCGCAAAAAGTTTGATGGGGAAATTGAAATAATTTTATGAAGTTTGACGACATCTATTCGGTTTCGCATAAAAAGACTGACGTGTCTCAAGCTGAGATTACTCAAATCGAACAGCAACTGAAAATCAAACTGCCAGACGACTATTGGGAATTCGTGAAGCGATTTGGTGAAGGTGCATTTTGTGGCGTGCTCAATTTTTTTGCACCAAAACAGTTTTTGGAGCATCAGAAATTGTGCAAAAAGCTTTGGACGGAATATTACTTTTTTGACAAAGCCACTCTTTCGCAGAAAGAAGTGCTGGAATCTGTTTCTATTGCAACTTCGATGGAGGGCGATGAAGTAGTTTATAAGTCCACTGGGAAAATTGGCTATTTTCTCTTGCCGCGTCACGCAGATGAAATTCAAAAAATTGGAAAGACAATTTCAGATGTATTGGAGTGGTTCAGTTCATCAGGCGTTATTTACAAACCGACAAAATTTAGATGGTTTTCAACTTTCCGAGATCATTGTCGCCTGCACATTGTTAAAGACAAATACATTCCTCCTGCCGAAGCGTTGTCACTAATTGATAAGGCTTTTGGGGTTGTTCATGCAGAATTAAGCGAAGACGAAAACTATTCCATTTTCTTTTGTCAAAAAATCTCTGGCTATGTGCAAGTTTATTCAGACCTTGCCAAGCGGGACACTAGTTTTGATATTTTTCACGATCTGGATTTTGACTGTGATGTTTATCAAATCGTCGAACATCAGTTTTTCAAACAGGGATTTAGATCAATTGAACATTTTCGTCCTAAAATTAGTTCTTCGTAAAAAATTGCTTTTACCTTTCTCGCACTCAGAAATTTCTCCATGATGTGCGAGTGTCAAATTTAATTGCCATCGTCGGACGACCAAACGTCGGCAAATCCGCGCTATTCAATCGCATCGTCGGCAAGCGCATCGCGATTGTCCACGACCAGCCCGGCGTCACACGCGACCGCGTCACCGCCGAAGCGGAGTGGAACGGAAAATCGTTCACGCTCGTGGACACCGGCGGCATCGGCCTGCTTAAGCGCGAAAAATCCGACGACATCATCATCAAGGCCGCGCTCGAACAGGTCGAACTGGCGATTGAAGCCGCGAACGCAATTATTTTAGTCGTCAACGTGCAGGAAGGCATCGTGCCGCTCGACCGCGAAGTCTCGGAGAAATTGCATCGCAGCGGAAAACCAATTCTCGTCGCGGTCAACAAAGTGGACACGCATCGCGAAGAGAAAAACGCAGATGAATTTACCGCGCTCGGCTTCGAGAAGATTTTTCCCGTCACGGCAATCCATGGAGATGGAATTGAAAATTTGATGAATGCGGCGATTTCCTATTTGCCCGAGTCGAAAGTCGAGAGTCCAGAGTCGAGCGCAGAAAAAACGGATGGCGAAACCCAATCACTCGGCCCTCGACCTTTGACCCTCGGCCCATTGAAGTTGGCCATTGTCGGCCGTCCAAACGTCGGAAAATCTTCAATCATCAACGCGCTCACAAAATCCGAGCGCGTCATCGTTTCGCCGATTCCCGGCACGACGCGCGATGCGGTGGATGTCCCGTTTGAAGTGGAAACCGACGGCGTGCGGCAGAAATATATTTTGATTGATACCGCCGGAATGCGAAAAACGCGGCAAGTGGGCGATTCCATTGAATTTTATAGCGTCAAACGTTCCGAAGATTCTATCGAGCGCAGCGACATCGTGGTTTTGGTTCTGGATGCGGAATCGGGAATCATTGAACAGGACAAAAAAATTGCCGACCGCATCGTTGAAAACCGGAAAGCCTGCATCGTTGTCATCAATAAATGGGATTTGTTCGATGAGCAAATTCGCGAAGCGCGCGAAGAAGAAATCGCGAAACGTAATCGCAAGCAGCGAACGGAAGGGCAAGAAAAAACCATGTCCACGCTCGCCGAATTCGGCGCGTGGGTGCAGAGGAAATTGTTTTTTCTCGATTATGCGCCGGTGATTTTCACGTCGGCCAAATCCGGCTTTCATCTGGAACGATTGCTGGAAGCGGTCCGTTACGTCGCGTCGCAATTGCAGCAGAAAATTCCGACAGCGATTTTAAATCGCACGCTGCATGATGCGGTTGAACGTCGCCAGCCGATTTCTTCAGCCGGTCATCGCTTGAAATTTTTCTACGCGACGCAGGTGCGTCAATCGCCGCCGACATTTTTGCTTTTTGTAAATAAAGACGAATTATTTTCCGAGCAATACAAAAAATATCTCGCCGGCGAAATGCGCAAAGCGTTCGGCTACGAAGGTTGTCCCATTGTGCTCGCGCCCAAAGCGAGACCGAAAACGGTCGAGCCAATCCGAAAATTCAAACCGCAACACGAAAAGTCGCACGGAAAATTTCCGCCGAGAAACAAAAAATTTTCGCAACCGCGCGGCAGCAATCGCGCAAAAGGGCGTCGCTAATTTTGTTCACATGTCGCGAATAAGTTTCATTTTTTCAATGCAGGCTTAGGAATTTCTTCAATTTCATTTGTGAATCGCTTGCAAATATCATTTGTGTAACTTTTTTGCAAAATTTTCTTGAAAGCACAATGGGTAGTAGTATGATGGTGCTCGCTCCCCAACCCATTGGGGCGCAAGAAAGTGCCAGATTTACCGGTTTTTGTGGAGATTTAGCCCGTTTTGCAAAGTTAGTGGGTTTTGTCTCCCTTGAACGCCACACGTTGACAATTAAATTTAAATAGATTGGAGCGAATCATGATTGACGCACGCGAGGAAGTTTCAATGCCAGCGCAGCAACACAGCGGTCGTCGCCGAGGAACGAAAGTTTCAGCCGGGCGCGAAATAAAAAAAGGAGCAAAAAAATTCCTGAACATCGAGCGTGTATTCAGTGACGCGCGCGTGAAGCCGTTCGAGCAAATCGAATGGGACAAACGCACCGCGGAAATCACCGACGACGCGGGCAAAGTCATTTTCAAACAGGAAAATGTCGAAGTGCCCAAGTCGTGGTCGGTGCTCGCCACGAAAGTGGTCGTCTCAAAATACTTTTACGGCGAACAAAACACGAGCGAGCGCGAAACGTCCGTGCGCCAACTCATTCATCGCATTTCGCGGACGATTGCGGATTGGGGAATTGCCGACGGCTATTTCAGCAAAGAAGACGGCGAAATTTTTTACGAAGAACTCACGTGGCTTTGCCTGAACCAATACGGCGCATTCAATTCGCCGGTGTGGTTCAACGTTGGATTGTTTCATGAATATGGCGTCGGTAAAAAATCCGGCAAAGGCAATTGGTTTTACAATCGCAAGACCGGCCAGGCCGAGCGCGCGACGACGCAATACGAATA
>JAJPKI010000344.1 GCA_021323835.1 Verrucomicrobiota bacterium
AGAACATTTCGCGCGCCAAATTGTTACGGCTATTTTAATCTCACCACAAACCACGACTGCGGACCTTCGCCGACTTTCAGCGTGGCATTCGTGCTGCCGACAAGTTCAGCGTCGTGCGATTGCAGCCAGTTTTCAATCGTCAGGTTTTGCATTTTCAAATTGAGGCCGGCGACGACGGCAATTTCAGTTTTCCCTGCATGAAATTTTTGCGGCGGGTCATTGACAAAAAAATGTTCCACGCGCCGCGAGCCGTAGGGTTTCCAAAGTGAAATGTCCATGTCATCCGCACCGGCGACAAATCCGACGGCGTCAATTTTGTCAGGAAGCAATTGGCGAACGTTTGCAAGCGGGTCGGAACGTTGCGCATAAGTTGTATAAACTTTCAACGCGCGGGAAATCGCCGCGGAATTCGGATGTTGTTCCGACAATTTTGATAAAATAGTTTTTGCCGGCCACAGCGGTCGGTCGGGCGAGACAATTAAAATGACGAAGGACAGAAAAATTGAAATTGCCGCGAGCCAATTCCACCAATTGCGCCGGACGATTTGCGATTGCATTTTTCCAACGACGAGCGATGCGACGAGCAGGGGATAATATGGCGCGATGATGCGCGCGGCGTTGGTAAGGCCGGATTTGGCGCAATATGCGAGCAAGGCAAGCCAAATGGAAATGTGGATTGCGGATTGCAGATTGCAGAATGAAGCGAAACTCAAGTTTCTTAATTTTAAATTTGCGCAAACGGAAATGGCGAGCAACACGCTCAATCCAAATCCAATTCCTGCCCAATCTTCCGTGGGTAATTCGCCGAGCGCGAAAAATCCGTCGTCGAAATATGTCGCCGCATGAACGAGAAAATGCGGCATGAATTGCGGCGCGTGTTCGTTCCACCAGTGCGCTTGCGGAAAAATCGGCGGCGCAAAATTATCGAGCGCGAACTGGAAAAGATTTCCGTAAATGCCGGCGACGGGATTTTTCATGGCCAATCGCGGGTCTTCCAAATTGGAGCCGGACCAATCGCCACAGAAATGAGAATTCAAAATCGCATTGGGCAAAAATGAAACAATTGCCGCGAGCGAAATAATTGAAGCCGTTGCCAGAAATTTTTTTCGCAACAGCGGCAGTGATGGAAAAACCGCAATCACCCATGGCAAGAGCAGGGGAAGGTTGCTGGCTTTCGCGCCGGTCAACAGCGCGGCGGCGAGAATTGAAAAGTGGAAATCAGAAATGCGATTTGATTTTTTCGCGCGCAAAGCAAAATCAATGGCCGCGAGCGCGAAGACGACGGGAAATGTGTCGTTGGCAATGCTGCCGGCTTGTAAAATAAAATTGTAGCCGGTGGGCAACAGCCACATCCATTTCCACGCGACACGCGGTCGAACACTGAGTTGCGTGAAGACGCTGAAAATAAGTCCGGGCAAAAATAAAAATGGAATGAAATTTATCAGGAACAGCGCGCGGTCGGATTTGGTGAACAGCAAAATTGGCGCGGCGAGCCATTCAAAGCCGGTCGCGCGGTCGTTCATGCGGTAATTCGGCGAGTGAATCCAAAACCAGCCGTCGTGCGCGAGCCATTGCAGGACGCGGGCGACGCGATATTGCAGCCCGGTGTAATTGCTCGGCGGATAAATGGCGCCGCCGATGAAAATTAAAATGGCGAGCGCAAGAAAACAAAGTGGCAAGGGACGACGAAGGCGATGGAAAATTTTGCGTGAAAATTTTTCCCCGAATTGAAATTTTTTTCGCACATGCCAGCCGATAGCAATTGTGAATGCTAAAAAAACTCCGTAGCCGGCGACGTTTAATTCTCCAAACGCCGAAAGCGTCCAGCCGGCCAGCGTGGCGAGCGCGCAAATCAAAATCCAGATGCGGACGAGCGGAAGCATTTCTTTGACCGTAGGCAGTTGGCGCGCGCGCGTCAATTTTTGTTTGCGGATTGAGCGGAACATTTTGGAGGCGTTGGAATTGTGCTTGCAATAATTTGCAGTCGCGCTATAAGGATGCGAGTTGCATGGCATTGCCATTTCTTAACGGCGCATCCAGAAAAAAACTGAACCAAGTCATTGCGATTGATTTGGGAACGCGCACGACAAAGGCTGTCCAGGTGGAACGGCGGGGCGACGGTTTTGCGTTGACGCATTACGCGCTGATGGACGCGCCCATTTACGACAAGAAAATTTCCACGGAATTGCTGACCGAACATTTGCGCTCTATTTCTCAAGCAATGGGTGGCGCGACCAAGTCAGTGGTATTATCGCTGGGTTCGGAAGATGCAGTTGTGCGACAGGTGGAATTGCCATTCATGCCGATTGACGAAATGCGGCAGGTTCTCAAAATAAATTCCAAAGCAATTTTGCAGCAGGATTTGTCCGGTTACGTTTTTGATTGCTACATTTTGCCCCAGGCAGCGGTGGGTGGAAAAGATGCCAAGCCAAACGCGACGCCAAAAGTCAAAGTGCTGGTGGCGGGTGCGAAGCAGGCGTTGGTGATGGATTATCAGGCAGCGGTGCGCGACGCGGGATTGCACGCCGAATGTCTGGTGCCGGGATTGATCGGGCCGCTCAATGCGTTTGAAATGGCGTTGCCACAAGTTTTTTCCAACGAAGCCG
>JAJPKI010000307.1 GCA_021323835.1 Verrucomicrobiota bacterium
CGCCATGACCACAAATCATCAGATGTGTTATTGCCCTGATTGGCGCTGGGAATAAAATCATTGTGGTCGCCCGGAAACATTTTCCAGCCCAGTATTAATTGGCGTTGATTGCTCACACAGTTAGCCACAGCCGCCTTTCTCTTCGCCGCAGCCAAAGCCGGCAAAAGCATTGCGGCCAAAATGGCGATGATGGCAATAACGACCAACAGTTCAATCAGTGTGAAGCCGTGCGGTCGGGCAGCGGCGCGTTTTTCTGAATTTATCTTCATATTACTGGGATGTCTGGCTGTCTTATTTTGTTTCAGCTTGAGCTGCAATAAAATTCATCGCCAACCGTGGCGGCGTTCATGCAGTTCAGGGCTGTTGGAAAACGATAATGTATTGTGTCATTTTTGTCACTTAAACTTTGCGGAAAGTTATTGAGGTTTTTCGTCACCCCCCTTACACTTTCGCCCGGCTAAAACAAATCCAGAAAAAATCCAGAATTATGAATTCAATGGCAGGCAGACCTGAGTGTCTGCCGTGAATAGGCAAAGCAGCTTTGCCTTACCAATAAATAATTGATCCAGACATCATGCCCAATCCCTCAAAACCTCCCGACCGACCGCGCGTGGCATTGCTCATCGAATCGTCCCGCGCTTACGGACGCCGCACGCTTTTTGGCGTGGCGCGTTACGTGCGCGAGCATCGCCCGTGGTCCATCTTTTTGCAGGAGCGCAGCCTCGGCGAAAAATGTCCTGAATGGCTGAAGGATTGGAAAGGCGACGGCATCATCGCGCGCGTGGAAAGCCGGCAAATCGCCGAGGGCATCAAACGCTTGCGCATTCCGGCAGTGGACGTTCGCTATTTGCTGCGCAATCTCGGCTGGCCGTCGGTGCGGCCGGACGACGCGGCGGCGGCGCGGCTGGCGTTCGAGCATTTGCGCGAGCGCGGTTTCCGGCAATTCGCCTTTTGCGGTTTCAACGGCGCGGATTATTCGGACGTGCGCCGCGACAGTTTTCAAGCATGCGTGACCAACGCCGGTTTGCCCTGCCACATTTACACCGACTCCACCACGCTCCGCAAAACGACGACGCAGGAACACGAAGCGCGCGGACTCAAAGACAGCGAGCACGTCGTGCGCTGGCTCGAAAATTTACCCAAACCCATCGGCCTCATGGCGTGCAACGACATCCGCGGCCAGCAAGTCCTAAACGCCTGCCGCGTCGCGGGCATTTCCGTGCCGGAAGAAGTCGCGGTCATCGGCGTGGACAACGATGAAATGCTTTGCGAACTTTCCGACCCGCCGCTGTCCAGCGTTTCGCTCGACACCGAGCGCATCGGTTACGAAGCCGCGTCGTTGCTCGACCAGATGATTGCCGGCAAACAACCGAAACAGGAATTGATTCTCGTGCAACCGGCGGGCGTCGTCACGCGCCGTTCGACGGACGTGCTGGCGATTGAAGACCGGCATATCACAACGGCAACGCAATACATCCGCGAACACGCGTGCGAAGGAATTGACGTGAGCAATGTGTTGAAAGTCGTGCCGCTCTCGCGCAGCACGCTCGAACGAAGATTTTATCGCGTTCTCGGCCATTCGCCGAAGGAAGAAATTTTGCGCACACGGCTCGCGCGCGCAAAACAATTGCTCGCGGAAACGGATTTCTCGCTCGCGCAAGTCGCCAGCAAAGTCGGCTTCGAGCATCCGGAATATTTGAGCGTCATTTTCAAAAAGAAAACAACCCTGACACCCGGAGAATTTCGCGCGCAAGCCCGCGTCGCCGCCGGCAGCGACCGCTTTGCGCATGACGCGACGGTTGCGGCAAAATAAAATCGTAGCAGCAAACGTAAGTTTGCTGTGATAAAAAATTATTCGAGCCGACTCACGTCGGCTGCTACGGAAGCTTTATTTAAATCTCACCGACCATGAAATTTCACCGTTCGCCGGAGATTCAATTGTCACGCGCACCAAATTGTTTGTCTGCGTGAAATCGGATTTCGTGTGGACGCCGTTAATTTGCAGCGTGTCGGCATTCCAATTGTTGTCCGGCGTAACAATCCGCAATTCATAATTGTCGCCGCCGACAATTTTACTGCGACCGCTCAACGTCTTCGTCGTCGAATCCCATTGTTCGGAAATCAAATCCACGATGCCTTGCGTGATGTGCCGCGAGGTGCTGATGACTTGCGGATGATTTGAAACCGGCCGCAGCGACAACACCGCGCACGAATGTGCCGGAACGGAAATTTTCAAATCGCCTTTGACGTTCGGCAGCAATTGATTCTGCCAGTAATCGAATGCGACGTATTCGCGATTTTCGTCGAGGCCGATTTTTGCGAGCGGCTCGTCAAATTGCGCGTCCGTTTCGTCCCAATTGAACAGACCGACAATGTTACGCGAATTGTCCACGAAATCTCCGGGCATCCCAATTGTCGTCGGCGCTTGCAGCAACCAGATTCGCGGCAAATCATTTTCGAAAATGTCCACCGGTCGCGCCGTGAGCAATCCGTGCGCAGGCATCGTGCGCTTGAGTAAATCCAATCGCCCGGCCGACAAACCGGAATACCATTCGCTGCTCGTGTTCATCGCGCCGCTGATGGCAACCCACGAAGCCAGCGCGCGCGCTTCGTTGAGCGGAACGCTGTCGCGCGCGTAAAGCGGGTCGGGGTCGTTATACCAAACGCGGCCGTTCAAAAAATAATTTCGCGTGGCGAACGTCGGCCCGCGCATCATCGCCGACCAACTCGCTTTA
This sequence comes from Verrucomicrobiota bacterium, assembly GCA_021323835.1. Lineage (GTDB taxonomy): Bacteria > Verrucomicrobiota > Verrucomicrobiia > Limisphaerales > UBA11358 > UBA11358. Next base: position 2,736 of record JAJPKI010000307.1, read on the forward strand.
TTGTCCGGCCCCACGCGCATGCCGTCCACCAAACCCATGGACGCCAGATACACGCGCATGTTCTGCGGCGTGTTGCAGCCGAGAATGAAAACATTTTTGCCCGCCGTCTCGCGCACGAGTTTCAAACCGCTGCGATACGCTTCGATGTTGGAAATATTCGGGTCGTGAAAAACTGCCGCACCGATGTCGTCTTCTTTATAGCCGGAATCTACGTAAAGCTGCTTCGTCGCCGTGCCCGTCCAAAGTCCGTCAATTTTGATATATTGATAACCCCACTCGTTGCAAATGCGATTGACCACCTCTCGCAGATGCTCGCGCGCAGGAGCGTAAGTCATGTCCAAACACGTGCCGCCCCACGGCGTATCGTATGGCTCGCCGCTCGGAGTTTTCGCGAACCAATCCAAATGATTTGTGAAATACGGGTCAACCGAAGTGCCCGCAAACGGCATGAACCAAATGCCCGGCTTCAACCCAAGATTTTTAATATTGTCCGCCGTCGCCTTCATGCCGGACGGATACGGACCGGTCGGATTATTTGTCAGAAAACCTTTTTTCGGGCTTGATGGGCTTGTGCGTTTGAAACCCGATTGCCAGCCGTCGTCAATTTGCGCCACGGAGAATCCGAACGGCGCGAGGTTCGTTTTCGCGAACGCCGCGTTTTCCAAAAAATGTTTTTCGTCCGCCGCGCCGCCGTAAGGCTGCGAATACCACGTGCAATAAACCGTCGGCTGCGGCGGCAAATGAATGTCCTGAATCTTTGCAATCGTGTCCGCATACGCTTCCAGACCAAAGCGCGCGTCGCCGAAATATCCAATCGCGAGCGTTTCCGATTCCGCAGATTTTCCCGGCGCGATGACCAAACGACCGTAATCAATCTGCGCGCCAACGTTCACAACGTCGCCGTCCACTTTGTCGAACAACACGCCGCAACCGCGCTCGCTCGTCAAATATCCGAACACGACGCCGTTGCGGGTTTCCGGTTCAACGACCGCCAGCCAATCGTAACTGCCGGGATTTTTATCCGGCGCAGTCAATCCGGCGGAGCCAAATGTTTTCAATTGCGCCGCCGGTTTACCTAATTTCACTGCTGCTTGAAATGGACGGACAAAACTAATTGTCAGCGATTGCGTCCCGCTGTTCGTGAATGTCGTCCGCAAAAATAGAAATGGTTGATTCGGGAAGAGCATTAGCGTGTCGCGACTACCGTCGTAATTTCCAATTTCAATCCCCTGCCCTTGTCCAAATGTTTTGTCCGTGACGGAAATTATTTTTCCCATGCCGATGGTTTTCAAATCGCCATCGAGAAATGTGCTGCCGGAGGATTTGAAAACGACGCTGACTTTTCCGCGCACCCACGTGGCCTGCAATATTTCATTTTCAATGGTGAGGCTTTGCGCCAATTGCGAAACAAATTTTTGTGGAGGAATTGCCGGTTCCGATTGGATTCGCGGCGCGTTCCAATAACGGTCGGACACGCTCGCGTCGCGGGTGGATTGTTCCTCTTGTGCGGAAATAAAGTTTCGCGAAAGCAAAAGGCAGAGAAAGATGGATAATGAAAAGATTCGTTTCATGGCAGTTCGCCAAGTTAGCCACGAATCATTTCGCGGACAACTTCATTCCGCTGCGAAAATATTTATTGCGCAGTTGGCCTCAGCTCAAGATTGCGCAATTTAAACAATTCGTTGCCTTTGATTTCTTTTGGCGCCACTTTGATTTCAAATGTGCCGGGGTTCAAAGAAATTTTTCCAACCGGAAGCGATTCGCCGTTATTTTTCCGCGTTGTGCCTTCGAGCGTTTGCGAACCGAAGTTCACGATAAATGTGTTCGTGACGGAATTAGTCGTGTTGTAATTGATGAACACGTTGTAAGTCGCCGCTTCATTCAAGCGCACCGACCAACTGACAAATTGATTTGTCTTCGTCCAATCCTGAATCACGTCGTCCGTCTTTTTGCCGGGGCCGGGACGGAGTCCGGCGCTCCATTTGCCATCGAACGCACGTAATGTGTCGCTCGCATATTCCGGCTGCAGCAAACGATTGGTGTCGGTTTGAATCGGAGGCTCATATCCCAATACAACAACTGAATCTGCATGGTCAGGTGGGTTGTTTGGAACATTAATCACAACATCTAACGGATTCAACCGATTCACTTTCCATCGCCGCACAATTGACATTGGATTTATAACAACATCTCTATTTCCATTTGCGTCATAAGGATTCATTTCATTTAATAAATAAGCCCCTTTCACATTTGATTTTAATCCGCCAACAACCAATTGCCCATTCGTTGGCCAATTGAAAACGTGCAAATACAACGTATTCCCTTTGAGTGTTGATTCTCCCCACGTTTGCACGGGCAACGGCGTGCGCTCCGTTCCACGAATGGAATCGCCATTTACCTTCCACCAATCGCCGATGCCTTTCAAAATCGTCACGTCTTTCGGGTCGATGTTGCCGTCGCCCATC
>JAJPKI010000216.1 GCA_021323835.1 Verrucomicrobiota bacterium
TCAGTGCGCGCCGCTGCCGCATTCGGTAAAAATCAGCGGCGATGTTTTGCATTCGCCACTGGATTTGACGAAATTCAAAGACGGCCCGCATGACCGCTTGATGAACATCGAAAGCATGGACAACACCGCGCCCCTCGTGAAATTTTCCGTGCAGGACGACGGCCCGGGAATTCCGCCGGAAGTGTTGCCGAAAATTTTCCATCCGTATTTCACCACCAAAGGCCCGCGGCAGGGCACCGGCCTGGGCCTCAACATCGTTCAACGCCTGGTCAAAGAGGGCAACGGCGCGCTGCACGTGAAAACTCAAACCGGCGTCGGAACGACCTTCACAGTTTATCTGCCGGGCGCAAGTTTTGTCCGATAATTATTTTCGCGACTGCATCTGCGCCAATTGCGGCTTAAGCCACGGCCACGTAAAATCCGCGACCAATTCTGCGCCGCGTTCGTTTGGGTGAAAATCTTTTGAAATCACCACTTGCGTGTAATCGCCTTTCGTCGCCGCGGTCATCTCCGGGCCGGCATCATGAAACGGAATGTCGTTCGCAGAAAAAAATGACGCCGCTTCCTGGAAAAAATTTTTGTTCGGAACCGGGTCGTAATTGCCGAGCGGATAATCGGAATCGAAAAAAGCATTAAAGCCGGTCGTGACGACAAATAGTTTACAATTATGTTCCTTGCACCAATCGCGCAATCGCAAAAAAAGCGCTTCTTCTAATTTCACGCCCGTCACGGCGCGCGCGGCACTTTCGCTTTCGGTCGGACGCGGCGCGTCAACATGGTCGGCCTTTTTCTTCGCCGCATTTCGCGCCAATTGATACAACTCCGAATGCGTCAACAACCACTGGTAAGCCTGCGATGACTGAATCGCATCGCGCCACGGCGTCACATGAGCTTCGTTTTTCACGGGAACAACTTTGCCGGGAGCGTTCGTATCGAGCTGATAGACGCCGCTCCAAATGCTGCGCGAAACATCATCATTGTTCAAAAAAACCAAAATCGCCGACGGATGAATCTGCGGCGCAAAATCTTCGACGAAAGCGACTTCATCCGCCGTGCCATAACTCGAAACGCCGCCATTCAAAAATGTAAATGAATTTTTTGGGAACTCGCGCGCGGCAAAATCGTTGAGCCGTCCGACAAACGTATTTGATTCCGCCAGCAGCCAGCCGAACGTGAACGAGTCGCCGATACAAAGAATCCGATTTGTCTCCGTGCCAATCGGTCCGCCACGCAAATGAAATTCGTTGAAACGATAAATCTGCACGCGGCCACCTTCCTGATGGCGCATTGTCCAATTGGCGCGATTGATTTTATTTCCGCGTGGCGAGCGTTCCGAGCCTGTGCCGCTCAAATCCTGCGGCGCGACGATGCGCACGAGAATTTCGCAAAGAATCAACGCGACAAAAATCGAAATTGAAATGGCAACGACGCGAAACAGCCACAACTTCTTCTTCGATAATTTGGATGCGCTCATGAATTTCTGAAATTATTTCGATGGATAATTAGCAAACAAATCCTGCGCGAGCAACGCTGACAATTGTTCATAAGCCTGCGGAGTCAAATGCAACGCGTCGGCATACAATTGATTTTGGCTTAAATTGGAGTGTGTCAAATTGCCAGAAATATCTACAAAAGCCGCATTTGCTTCTCTGTCCAGAACTCCCTGCAATCGGTGATTCGTTCCTCCAACAGCGAAATTAATTTCGTTACGCCAGAAAAATCGCCGCATTAAATCAATTTTTCCTGCCGGCCAAATGGCCGTGACCAAAACGCGTGCGCCGGATTTTTCAGATTGCCGGACGATTTCCAAAATATTCGCGACGCAATTGCTGACGATTTGTTCGCGCAAATCCGGTCGCATGCCAATCAATTTCAAATCGTTGATGCCGACTTGCACGACAACAATTTTCGGATGCGTTTGCTGTAAAATGCTTTCGCAATTCATCGCCAATTGCGCCGTCGTGATGCCGCGAAAGCCGGCGTTGAAAACACGGTTGCTGTTTAATTGCGAAATATCCCAATCGGCAATCCGCGAATCGCCGAGCAATAAAATGTCCGGAGAATTTGTGACGTTCAATTTCGGCAGAACAAATTCCGTCGTCGGAAAAACTTTTACGACAAGATTGTCGGCGTATTGCTTGCGCGCGACAAATGGGGCGGCGATGGTCAGCGCAAATACGATTGCGATAATTATTGGCGCGCGAAAATAATTTTTCTTTCGCGGAAATTTTTGCGCGGCGGTGATTTGCTGCCGTTTTGCGCTCAAGAACGGCTGTTCAAAAAATTTGAACCAGACGCCGCCGACGAGCGTTGAAGCAACGGCGCCGACCGGCCACAAAATATTTGGCAGGTAATGGCAAATCGTGAGCGGTTGTTGCCAGATGTAAATCGAGTAAGTGCGTTCGCCGAGCCACGTCATCGTGCGGCCAATGGGTCCGCCGAGCGTGCGGCTGCCGAGGTAGGCGAGAAAGCACGGCACGAAGGCAAATGTGCCGATGGCGACGACGGGAATTTTCATTTGGCGACCGAAAAACATCAGCGCAGTTAAAACCGCAAATGTGATGACACCGCCGACAATGATTCCATGAAACCATTTTGTCGGAATGCGCTGGAATAAATCTTTGCGATACTCACTGCAGAAGCCGAGCATCATCGGCCACACGGCAATTTCAAAATGATATTTGAACTGGCTGTTGGTTGAAACGACGCCGCCAAAAAATCCCGCCGCGACGAGCGCGAGCAGCAAAATTCCCCAAACCAAATTGCGTTGCACGGATTTTTTTCCGCCGAGCAAAAAAATCAGCGGCGCGAGAAAGTAAAATTGCATTTCGCAGGCGACGCTCCACAAATGGCCGAGCGACATCGCAGCAGCGGGCGGCCAGTAATTGATTCCGTAAATCAACGCGAACGGAAATCCCCGCCAATAGTCGCGCGGCGAAGCGGTGATGGCGTCGGGAACATTTTGCAGCAGATAAACAATCGGAATCATCGCGATGAGATACGCGAGGAGCGCCGGATAAAGGCGTCGCAAACGGCGATGCCAGAAATGCATCGCGCGTTCCCGGTTTGTCGCGTCGCGATGGCCGGTAAGCGATTTGAAAACGAGCACGCCGGAAATGAAGAAAAAAAGATTTACGCCGACACGGCCAATGCCGTCAACGCGTCCGGTAAAATGAAATCCGTGCGAAATGAGCACGAACACCAACGCCAGTCCTCGCCATTGGTCGAGCGCGGTGGAATTGCCGCCGGATGAAGCTGGCGGAGGATTTGATTTCATCAACACTGCAAGTTAAAAAGAAACGGAAATGAGGTCACGATTTTTATCTTGTGCATTTGAGCGGCGGAAATAGATTGACGACGTGAAAGCCATAATGCCCGCCTTGGCAGCTATTGCGCTATGCGCTTCGGCGATGGCTGACGAAATCCTGCCGGTGCTCAAAATAAACGGTCAGGTCTACAGCAACGCAACGGTCTTCAAGGTCACCGCCACAGACATTTATTTTGCTTCTCCGCAAGGCATGGGAAATGCGAAATTGAAAAATCTCGATGCCGATTTGCAAAAGCATTTTCATTATAATGTGACGAACGCGGCAGCCGTTCAACAACGACAAACTGCGGCCAACGCGCAATATCTTTCGGTTATCTCCGGCCGAACGATGCCGCCATCATCTCAAGAAATACCCATGCCGTCGTCCGGTGCCAGCGCATCGGAATTGAATTGGGGTGTAGATTTGCCAACGGCGATAGGTCAGGCTCGTTCGCAATATAAAATGGTGCTGTTGAATTTTACCGGCTCGGATTGGTGCCCATGGTGCGTCAAGTTTGAGAGCGAGGCTTTGTCCGCGAGTAAATTTGCGGATTATGCCCAACGGCGATTGGTTTTGGTTGAACTGGATTTTCCCGCCCACAAAACGCAAAACGACGTGCTTAAACGCGATAACATGGAATTATACCAGCAATTTAATGTGAAAGGTTTTCCGACATTGATATTGCTGGACTCCAACGGAAAAGAATTAGGCCGTCAGGTCGGTTACCGCGAAGGCGGACCGGATGCGTTCATCGCGGAACTCGAAGGCTTTGCCAAAAAATAATTTTGGCTTGGCGGTCGTCCGCAAGGACTAATTGGCCAAATACTCGCGCGGGTCAACAATCTTTCCGGCAATCGCGCTCGCAGCTACGGTCATCGGCGATGCGAGAAACACTTGCGATTCTTTGTCACCCATGCGGCCGGGGAAATTGCGGTTCGTCGCGCTGATGCATTTGATGCCCGCTTTGTTGATGCGGCCAAAGGTGTCTACCGGTCCGCCCAAGCACGCGGCGCAACCGGCGTTCTCTGTCATTTGCACGCCGGCATCCACGAGGATTTCCCAAATCGTTTTGTCGCCCCAGCGCGTGGATTGCAAATCGTTCACGATGTCCGGCGTCGCGGGAACGCCGAACGTATCAATCGTCACGTGCTTGCCGCGCAAAATCTTTGCGAACTCCACAAAATCACTCGTCTTGCCGCCGGTGCAACTGCCGACATAAGCGCGGTCGAGTTTCACGTCCATGTCTTTCGCCTTTTTGCGCTGGCCGGGATCGGGATGGCACGCAACGGTCGGTTCGAGCTTGCTCATATCAACGACCATTTCGTAAACGAATTTTTCGTCCTTATCGCGCGCGACCGGATTGTAACTCGCCTTCGTGCCGTTTAATTTCACGCGCGCGTCCACGTATTCCTGCGTGCGCGAATCAAATTCAAAAATGCCATTCTTGCCGCCCGCTTCAATCGCCATGTTCGCAATCGTCATGCGGTCGTCCATCGAAAGCGATTTCACGCCTTCGCCGTCGAATTGCATCGCGCGATACGTCGCGCCGTCGAAACCGATTTCACCGATGCAATGGAGGATAATGTCCTTCGCCATCACGCCCGGCTGCAATGCGCCTTCCAACCGGAAATGCATCGTCTCGGGAACTTTGATGAGCAACTTGCCCGTGCCCATCACGAAGCCCGCGTCCGTGTTGCCGATGCCCGTGGCAAATTCATTGAACGCGCCCGCCATGCACGTGTGCGAATCCGTGCCGAACAGCACTTCGCCCGGCCGCGTATGCCCCTTCTGCGGCAACGCCGTATGGCAAACCCCCGCATAGCGCGAGCCGTACTGGCGTTTCATATTCCCCTTCGCCGCGTCAAACACCCAATGACCGTTCGTGTCATCGATCACATCGTAGAAATACTGCAAATCCTGTTCGCGGGCGAAATCGCGCAGAATATCCACATTACGGTTCGACTTCGAATCCGCCGTAAAAATGTAGTGATCCGGGATGATGACAATCTTGTTCTTGTCCCAGACTTTGGAGGTCTTGCCAAACTCGCGCTTAAAGACACCAATCGTGCCCGGCCCGCAGACATCGTGAGTCATGAGCACATCGGCATTCA
>JAJPKI010000032.1 GCA_021323835.1 Verrucomicrobiota bacterium
CAGGTTCTCAAAATAAATTCCAAAGCAATTTTGCAGCAGGATTTGTCCGGTTACGTTTTTGATTGCTACATTTTGCCACAAGCGGCGGTGGGCGGAAAAGATGCCAAGTCGAACGCGACGCCAAAAATCAAAGTGCTGGTGGCCGGCGCAAAGCAGACGCTGGTGATGGATTACCAAACGGCGGCGCGTGATGCGGGTTTGCACGCTGAATGTCTGGTGCCGGGATTGATTGGACCGCTCAATGCGTTTGAAATGGCGTTGCCGCAAGTATTTTCCAACGAAGCTGTGGCGGTGGTGGACATCGGTTTCAAACATTCCACCATTTGTTTGCTCGACCGCGGCCAACTGGTTTTGACGCGCGGCGTGAGCATCGGCGGAGATAAATTGACGACCGGCCTCGCGGAAAATATGAATATCAGTTACGCCGAAGCCGAAGGCATCAAAGTGGGTCTCGCGCCGGAGGCAAAATCCGCGTTGGAATCGCAAGTGACGCCGCTGGGCCGCGAACTGCGCGCTTCGATTGATTTTTTTGAACATCAGCAGGACCGCCCGGTGTCGCAGGTTTATGTTTGCGGCGCGGCGGCGCGCTCCGAAATGTTTTTGGAAATGTTGCACGAGGAAATGATTGTCGAGTGCAAGACATGGAATCCGACGACATTTTTACAGGTGGCGTTGCCGGGAGCGCAGGCGGTGGAAGTGGAACATATTGGCCCGCAATTGAGCGCGGTCATTGGCGCGGCGGTTGCTGCGCTTTGATTTATTTTTGTCAGCCGGATTTTGGCAGGTATTAGTCAGTGAAAAGTTATGCCGATAAGAATCAATTTACTGGCCGAAGAACGGGTTGCGGAAGAAATGCGCCGCAAAGACCCGGTCAAGCGCGCGATTTTCATCGGCATTTCGCTGGTGGCGGTGGCGTTGATGATTGGCGCGTGGCGCGTGACGGCGGCGCTTTTGGTAAATGAAAAAATGGACACGGTGCAAACACAGATTGATTCCAAGACCAATGCTTTTCAAAAGGCGGATGTGAACCTGAAAAAAATTGCGTCCATTCGCATCAAGTTGACGCAATTGGAAAAATTACAGGCCGCAAGATTTTTGCAGGGCAACTTGTTGAATGCGCTGCAAATGGCGACGGTGGACGGCGTGCAATTGACTCATTGGCGAATGCAGCAATCCTACGCGTTGAGCCAGCCGGAAACAGTTCCCGGCAAACCCGCGCCACCGCCGACTGCGGTTGAAAGAAAATGGCTGCGGCTGGAAGCGCGCGATTTCAGCTCCAATCCCGGTGACCAGGTGCAAAAATTCAAAGACGCCATCGGCCGGCAACCTTATTTGCAATCTCTTTTAAGCAAGACCAACGCAGTGCAATTGGCCGGTCCGCCGTCCGGGATTCTTACGGACATCGGCAGGCCTTACGTGAATTTTTCTCTGGACTGCAATTTTCCTGACGTATCCCGATGAACAAATTGTCTAAAGAAAAAAAAGAGCAGATTCTGATGGTGTCTGCCGGCACGCTGGCAGCGCTGGCGCTGGTCTGGTTCTTTTTAATCAGCCCGGAAAATGTTTCCGTCGACAAGAAAAAAAATGACGTGGCAAAATTGCAGCGGCAATTGAATGACATGACTGAGGCCATTAACAAGGCCGATGCCACGGCAGACGAATTGAACAAGGACATCGCAGCGCTGACGCAGGCGGAGTCGGACATGGCATCCAACGACCCCAATGCCTGGGCTTACGATTTGATCCGCCACTTTAAGGAAAATTACAAAGTGGACATCGCGGTCAATGGCGGCACATCCATTGGCGATGTGGATTTGATTCCGAATTTTCCTTACCGACAACTGAAAGTTTCCGTGAGCGGGACGGCATATTATCACGATTTGGGAGAATTTATCGCCGCGTTTGAAAATACTTATCCTCATATTCGCCTGACGAATTTGTCTATTGACCCGGTGGGCGGTGTCGGCGACAGCAGCGAAAAATTATCATTTCGCATGGACATCACGGCTCTGGTGAAATCGAACACGCCGCAAAGTTGATGAAAGCGCATTTCAAAAAATTCTTGGTGATGATTTTGGCGGTGGCCGGGGTGCAAACACTTTCTGCTGCGCCCGCCGCCGCGCCCGCCGCCAAGCCGAAAGTAGAAATTCCAAAATCGGTTTTTGTGATACCGACGGCTCCCAATCAAGGACGCGACCCGTTTTTTCCCAATTCGCAACGGCCTTATATTTCCCGGCCATCCAACAATGTGGATTCAACAGAATTAAGCCGTTTGCGCGTCAAATCCATTTTGCCCTCCGGCAATAGAGCCTTTGCCATCATCGAAAATCACACTTTCGGGCCGGGTGACGACGGCGTGGTGACGACGGCAACCGGCCAGCGGTTGACGGTTCATTGCCTGGACATCAACGTGGCGGCCGGCACGGTGACGATTGAATCCAGCGGCGCGCGTGCTGTGCTGCGTTTCTCAAGCAGATGAAAAGAATTCACTTGGCATTTCAAACCAATTCCGGCAAGCTATTGGCAGTCGGACTAAATAGGAGCCTAATCATGAAAATCACGATTAAAGTCGCGTGTATGCTGTTTGTGGGATGTTTCATCCAACAAATTGCCCAATCCCAAACAACGACCAATGCCATGGAGATGGGTGGTCCGCCCGCTGGCGCGACGAGCGGTGATGCCGTTGTCGTATCCAATCCTCCAGCCGCATCCGAAACAAGCCCGGCACCCGCGACAAACGCCGCGGATAATTCCGCCGGCATGGCAACAACAACTAATTTAACATCCGTCAGCATGGCTGCGACTAATGACATGTCAGCTTCGACTAACGAAACGGCTTCTGCCACGGCAGACACAAATGTCGCACCTGCTTTACCGCCAATTGCCATGCAAGATACGCCGTTGACGGCAGCTATCGAGTTCCTTGCGCGACAGGCCAATCTCAATTATCTGCTCGACCCAAAAATTAACTACGGCCAAGCCGACCAAAATGGAAAAATTATACCTGAGCCGAGTATCTCCGTGCGTTGGGAAAACATCACGCCCCAGCAGGCGCTTGTGGCTTTGCTCGACAATTATGGGTTACAAATGGTGGAAAATCCGAAGACCAAAATTTACAAAGTCACAACCAAAGACCCGACCGCACCGCCACCGTTGATTACACGGGTCATCCAGCTGAAATATTCCAGCACGACCAACATGGTTGACGCCGTGAGCAGCGCCTTCACTG
>JAJPKI010000049.1 GCA_021323835.1 Verrucomicrobiota bacterium
GCAAACGCATCAGCGCGATGAAACAATACGCGTCGCTCGGCAGCGGATTCAAGATTGCGATGCGCGATTTGGAAATTCGTGGCGCGGGAAATCTTCTCGGCGCGGAGCAAAGCGGTCACATCACTGCCGTGGGCTTTGAACTTTACTGCCAATTGCTCAAGCAAAGTGTTTCGTCGTTGAAAGGCGAGAAAATCAAGCCGCGCGTGGAAGTGGAAGTGAAACTGGATTTCCTCGACGAAAAAAATCTGCCGGAAAGTTACGTCACTGAACCGCACCATCGAATTGAAATTTATCGAAAGCTCGCGCAGGCCACTGACAAAGCTGCTTTGGAGAATTTGCAAAAAGAATTGCGCGACCGGTTTGGCCCGATTCCGCCGCCAGTGGAATTGCTTTTGCAAATCGGCGAATTAAAAATTCTCGCCAGCGACAAATCCGTGACAGCAATTGAGGTCGCTGAAGACAAATTAAAACTTACGCGCCACGGTGATTTCATCACGCTCGGCGGAAAATTTCCGCGCCTGACAAAAAAAGAACCGAAAGCGCGGTTGAAAGAAATCAAGCGGTTGCTGCTGGCAATTTGATTTCTAAATCCGTAACCACCGGCAAATGGTCGGACGCGACGCGGATGAGGTCGTTGCGCGGCACGAGAATTTTTTTCGTGGCGAAATGGTCGGAAACAAAAATGTAATCAATTCGCCGGAAGGGATGAAACGTCGAAAACGTCTTGCGCGGATGAAATCCATTGACGGTTTGCACGTCCTGCAATCGTTGCGCAATGGCGCGATAGGATTTTCCGCCGGGCGGCATGTTCAAATCGCCGCACAAAATGAGCGGCTCGGCGCGCGGAATTTTTCCAATCCAGTTTTCCCCGAGCAATTCGCCGGCTTGCGCGCGTCGTTCGGAACGCAGCAATCCAAAATGCGTGTTCATCAAATTGATTTTTGCGCCGTCCATTTCCAATTCCACCCAAAGCGCGCCGCGCGGTTCCAAATGCCGGCGCGACCTGCTGCCGTTGAAAATGGCCGTGCGAACAATGCGTATCGGCCAGCGGCTCAAAATGGCGTGGCCGTATTGCTCGTTGCGGTCAACGACGGTCGCGCAAAATTGCACGTGCATGCCCAGCGCATCGGCAATCAATTTCGGCTGGTCGTGACGCTGTGAACGCACGCGGCCAAAATCCAGTTCCTGCAGCGCGACTAAATCCGGCTGGAATTGTTCGATAATGCGCGCGATGCGCTCGGGTGAAATTCGCCCGTCCATGCCGCGACAGCCGTGGACATTGTAAGTCATCACGCGCAATGTCTTTGGCTTCGATAAAATTTTCTGCGCAGAAACAGAAATCGTTTGTCGCCGCAAGAAATGCAATGCCGCCGCGCGCAAATCGGTTGGGCGCAGAAATTCTTTTGCCGCGTCGGGCAATTTTGTCGCCGGCGGCAGCAGCGCGAAGCCTTGCGTTTCTTCCGGTCCCGGCCCGGCGTGCGAGCCGTGTTCGTCCACGAAACTGACCGCCGGTTTGTCCGGACTCCAGCCGAGCAAAATGATGTCGCCGGAAAATTCCTGTGAGCACAGTTGCTGCAAATCGTGCGCCAGTTCATTTTTTATTTCAGATGCATGCGGGAAAAAATTTTTCGCTTCTTCCGGCACGATAATTTTTTTGCCGTCGTGCAGCCATTCGAGTTTGCCGCCTTCGTTGCAAATCAAAATGCCGGGCACGTGGCCTTCGCGCACGAGGCGTTCGGCCAGTTGCGCGTGTTGCGCTTGCGCGCGCGGATGAATCAAATATAAATGCCCGACCGGCCCCATCGCGGCGACGGAAAACCATTGCTCGTCTTCGCGGCGTAGCGGTTTTTTCTGGTAACCCTCGATAATGCGGTCGCCGCTTTTGCGCAGCAGATACGCGCGGCGATGCGAGTAGCGCGGCGGTTTGCGCACGGGCAGCGCGTCGTTGTCGAAGCCGACGAGCGCGTTGCGAATGATTTCGTCGAGCGCTTTGCCGTCGTGCGTGAACAATCGCGTTTTTTCCTGGCCGTGGTCGGAATAAATCCAGACCTGATAATCGCGCCGGGCGGAGCGTTGCGCGGCGCGGTAAATTTTCTTTATCGCGCGGTCAATGCCGTCGAGCGTCCAGTGCGCAAATCGCGACGACGGCCCGCGGCGATGCGATTGCTCGTCGTAACCGAGAAAATTCGCGTGAATAATCGGCAGGCCGCGCGCGATATCAATCTTTACGCCGATGGTCAAAATTTCTCGAAGAAAAATGCACACAGCCACGCGCGAAAGCAGCGTGCGATATTCCATCACAAAACTTTCGCCGCGCGCGACGCCGCAGATTAAATCCCAAATGGCTACGAAAAATTCTGCGATGATGAAAACAATCAGCCGCAGCAGCGTTGCGAAATGCAGCAGCGGAAATAAAATCGCCTGCAACACGCGGCGTTTGCGAAAGGTGTCGCCGATGCCCATGCGCGACGCGCAGAAATGGCTGTCGTCCGTCGAAGCGCCGCCGGTAAAAATATTCGACCACGAACTGCCGCCGCGCAAAAGCCCTTCGCCGCGCTCGCTGATTTTCGCTTCAACTTCTTTTGCGCATTCGGAATCGAACATGTCGAACACGCGTTTGGCCTGACGGTTCAAAAAGCTGAACGCGGGCACGACATTTCGCGCACCGTAAAATAATTCCGCCTGCACGGCGGGCGTGCTGGCGGGCAAGCCGGAATAAAAAGTGCGCAGTTCATAATTTTCGCGCTCGCGCAATCGCTGCAGGAACGGCATCCGGCCATTTCGCATCGCGCGTTCCATTTGCCTGCGCGAGAGGCCGTCAATTTGAATGAGCACGAGACCGGGTTCGTTTTTTGTATTTTTGGAAACGGGAAGTCCGAGCAGCGCCGTGAGCAATTCGCTGCGGCTGGCGCATCGGCGCAGCGCGCGAAAAAGATTTTCAAAATACCCGACCATTCTTCCGGCCAAAATAAATCACCTGCGCCGCGGCTTCAAATGAGGTAAAACCATCAAATTATGCGCGGGAAAAAATAAAATTGGATTTTCCCTGCAAAAGATTTTAAAAATAAATGCCATGACCAAGGACGCCATCACCAAAGAAATCGAATCGCGAACTCAAGGCCGCTACAACACCTGGCACATTGGCCTGACCAATGACCCGGACAAACGCCGCGACGATTGCGAGCGCGACGGTGAACGGACGGATTTCTGGATGGATTGGCGCGCGGACTCGCTGGAAGACGCAAAAGAAATTGAAACGCGCTTCGCCAACCGTGGAATGAAAGTGATGTCCGGTCAATTGCGACCGCAAGGCAACGTCTTTGTTTTTATTTTTTGAAGCGCAATTACCCGGCGCACATTTTTAAAAATTCCGCCTCGTCAATAATCTTCACGCCGAGCTTTTGCGCTTTGTCGAGTTTGGAACCCGCCTCCGCGCCGGCGAGAACGTAATCCGTGTTGCCGCTTACACTGCCGCTGACTTTACCGCCAAGCGATTCGATTTTGGTTGCCGCTTCCTCGCGAGTCATATTTGGCAGCGTGCCGGTGAGAACAAAAGTTTTTCCGGCGAAAGGCAACGCGGCAACTTTTGTCGCGGAAATTTTTTCGCTCGCGGGATGAATTTTCAATTCGCGCATCCGTTTCAAAATCTTTTGGCCATTTTTGCCATTGAAGAAATCCAGAACGCTCTTCGCAACGACCGGCCCAACTTTCGTAACGATGCCCGATTCCTTTTCGGCTTTGCTTTTCGATGGCGCGGCGAAATGCGAATCAATCAAGCGTTTGGCGATTTCTGAAATTTCATTCTTCAGTTTTTCGTAGCGTTCTGGATTTTCGCGTTTCAGACCGGGCAATTCGGCAATCTTCTCATGATAATCCAAGATGTCGCGGAGCAATTCGGATTTCGCGACGTCTTCAATCGTTTCATGAAATTTTGCCAAATCCTGCGCGGTGGTTTTGCCGACGTCAGGAATTGCTAGCGCAAAAATCCAGCGCGCGAGCGGAAATGTTTTGGCGCGTTCAATCGCGGCGATTGCTTTGGTCGCATTCTTTTCGCCATACGTTCTTGGCGATTCCTCGTTGCCGAGATTCAACGTAGCAAGCTGTTCTAGTTTCAATTCAAACAAATCGAGCGGCTCGCGAACCAGATTTCGTTCCACCAGTTTGTCCGCAACAATTCCGCCGACGCTTTCGATGGCGAGCGCGCCGCGTGCGGTGAAAAATTCCAATCGTCGCGTCGCTTGCGCGGGGCATTGAAGATTTTCGCAGCGCCAAACGACATATTTCGGGTCGCGCGCAATTTTTCCGCCGCACACGGGACATTTGCCGTGAAGAAATTTTTCAAAATCGAACGGCCTGGCGTCGCGCGGACGTTTCGATTCGACGACGCTAATGACCGCAGGAATCACTTCACCCGCTTTTTCGATAACAACAGTGTCACCGATGCGGATGTCTTTGCGTTTGATTTCGTCTTCGTTGTGCAACGTCGCGCGCGCAATCGTGCTGCCGGCGAGAAAAACCGGTTCGAGTTCGGCCACGGGCGTGAGCGCGCCGGTGCGCCCGACTTGAATTGTAATTCCGTTCAATTTTGTTTCCGCTTGTTCGGCAGCGTATTTATAAGCAATCGCCCAGCGCGGCGCTTTGGCGGTGAACCCGGCGCGTTCGCGTTGCGCGAAAGAATTCAATTTGATGACTGCGCCGTCGGTTTCGTAAGGAAAATTTTTGCGGACTTTGTCGAGCTCGTTGATGGCGTCAATCAATTCGTCGGCGGAATGGCAGTGCCAAATCTTTTCCGGCGTGCGAAAGCCAAGTGACTTGAGCCAACTCAAAACTTCGGTGTGCGTTTTCGGATGCGCGTTCGCCCCTTCGACTTTGCCGAGATTGTAAACGACGATGTCGAGCGGACGTTTGGCAACGATGCGCGGGTCGAGTTGCTTGAGCGAACCGGCGGCGGTGTTCCGCGCGTTGGCGTAAATTTCTTCGCCCGCGGCACGTTGTTCGGCATTTAATTTTTCAAAGCCGGCTTTGCTCATGAAAACTTCGCCGCGAACTTCGAGCACCTGCGATGCTGCCACCAATGACAATTTGAGTGGCACGCTGCGAATTGTTTTCAAATTTGCCGTGACGTCGTCGCCGGTCACGCCGTCGCCGCGCGTCGCGCCAATGGTTAATTTTCCATTTTCGAAACGCAAACTGACGGCGACGCCGTCCACTTTGGGTTCGACAGACCAGTCCAATTTTTCATCGGGCAAAAGTTTTTGGACGCGCTTGACGAAATCGCGGACTTCATCCTGCGAATAAGTGTTGTCGAGACTCAACATCGGCAGCAAATGCCGGACAGGTTTGAAGGCTTTCAACGGTTCGCCGCCGACGCGCTGGCTCGGCGAATCCGGCGTGACGAGTTCAGGAAAATTTTTCTCCAAATCGCACAACTCGCGATAAAGCGCATCATATTCGCGGTCGGAAATCGTCGGCCTGGCTTCAACGTAATACGCGCGATTGTGCTCGTTGATTTTTTCGACGAGTTGCGCGTGGCGTTTTTTAGCTTCGGCTTGCGTCACGCAAAATAATTAGCGCAAAGAAACGAAGAAGCAAAGACTCAAGAAATTTCGTTGTGACACGGCCATGTTGATGCAACAAGGAAGAAATCGCTTATGTTTAAAAGTTATGCTCACGCAAGAAACATGGTATTTCACGGAAGCGGTTGCGCGCGCTAGAGTCTTTCCATGATGAATATACGAAAAGCAAATGAACGGGGGCACGCCAATCATGGCTGGCTCGACTCTTATCACACTTTCAGCTTCGCGGATTATTATGACCCGCAATGGATGGGCTTCCGCAGCTTGCGCGTGATTAACGACGACCTGGTGTTGCCGGGCAACGGCTTCGGCGCGCATCCGCATCGCGACATGGAAATCATCACTTACGTGTTGAGCGGCGCGCTGGAGCACAAGGATTCGATGGGCAACGGCAGCATCATCCGTCCGGGCAACATCCAATACATGAGCGCCGGCAGCGGTGTGCAGCACAGCGAATTCAATCCGTCGAAGGACGAAGCGGTTCGGCTGTTGCAAATCTGGATTCAGCCGGATGTGAAAGGCGCAAAGCCGCGTTACGCTGAAAAATCGTTGAGCGACAAGCCGACGGGCCAATTGCATTTGATGGTCAGCAAAACGGGTCGCGACGGCTCGATTGCCATCCGGCAGGACGCGGATTTGTGGCTGGCGAAATTGGAGGCGGGACAAAGCGTTTCGCATTCGCTCGCGAAAGGCCGCAACGCGTGGGTGCACGTCGCGGAAGGTGAAGTGGTCTTGAACGGCAAGACGCTAGGCGGCGGCGATGCGGCGGCAATCAGCGATGAAACGAAGTTGCAATTGTCGGCGAACAAGCAATCGCAAGTGTTGCTGTTCGATCTCAACTAAACCATGAAGGCAATCGGGAAACCGGTTGCCGTCTTTATTTACTTAACCAAAAACAAAACCAACAAACCAAAAATAAAATTATGGCAACTGTATCTATCATCTACTTCAGCGGCTCCGGCCACACAACGAAACTGGCCGAGGCCGTCACCAAAGGCGCGGCATCCGTCGCGGGTGTAAAAGCAAATCTCGTTTCCATCAACGGCGATGACATCGTCAAGGGCCGTTACGCAAATGACGCAGTGCTCGCGCAATTGGATGCGAGCGACGCGATTATTTTCGGCAGCGCGACTTACATGGGCGGACCGGCGGCGCAATTCAAAGCTTTCGCCGACGCCAGCAGCGCAAAATGGTTTACGTCCGCGTGGCGCGATAAGATTGCTTCGGGCTTCACCGTTTCCGGCAGCCCGAGCGGCGACAAGTTCAGCACGCTGCAATATTTTCACACGCTCGCGATGCAGCACGGCATGATTTGGATTGGCCTCGGCGAAATGCCGATGCAGTCGAACGGCGTGAATCGCCTCGGCGCTTTCAGCGGCGCGATGGGACAGGCCATGATGGAAACGCCGAATGTCGCGCCGAATGACGCGGACAAATTGACCGGGGAAATTCTCGGCAAACGCGTCGCACAGTTCGCATTGAAATTGAAAAAATAAATTCCATTCCAAAACTTAAAACAAAAACTGAATCAAAAATTAATTATGAAAATCGCAACCATCATCGCTCGCGTGCTGCTCGGTCTGGTGTTCGTCGTCTTCGGTCTGAATATGTTTTTGCATTTCATTCCGATGCCGCCGCCGTCAGGACAAGCCGGCGCGTTTTTCGGCGCATTGTTTGAATCGCATTACATTTATGTCATCGCGTTGTGCCAGGTCATCGGCGGAGCGCTGTTGTTGATTGGCCGTTTCGTGTCTCTCGGCTTGACGCTCGTCGGGCCGGTCATCGTAAACATTTTATGCTTTCACACTTTCTTGAATCATCAAGGCTGGCAATTGGCAGCAGTCGTTGCCGCGCTCGCGCTGTTTCTTCTCTGGCGTTACCGCGAAAATTTTGCCGGCTTGGTGAAACCGTAAAACATTCATTATGAGCAATTCGCAACCGCAATCCATTGATGCCTGCGTCCGCATCGGCCATGTTCATTTGAAAGTGGCCGATTTGGAACGCGCGCTGAAATTTTATCGTGACGTGCTCGGCTTCGAAGTTACGCAACGTATGGGCAATCGCGCCGTGTTCCTTTCAGCGGGCGGTTATCATCATCACATCGGATTGAATACTTGGGAAAGCGCGGGCGGTTCGCCGCCACCACCCGGCACGACGGGTTTGTATCACGTCTTCTGTATCCGACGCGTGCGGCGTTGGCGGATGCGTTGCGCCGCGTCGTCGCGGCGGGAATTGAACTTGAAGGCGCATCCGACCACGGCGTGAGCGAAGCGATTTATCTGCGCGACCCCGACGGCAACGGCGTGGAACTTTATTTCGACCGTCCGCGCGAACAATGGCCGCACGATGCGAACGGCGAATTGGCGATGGTCACGCGCCCGTTGAATTTGGATTCATTGCTCGACGAATTGAAAGAGAAAGTCTAAAACGAAGCCATGAGTTATTACATTCCTATCATTTGCGGCAGCACGCGACGCGACCGGCAGAGCATCAAGGTGGCGCGCTTTGTCCTGAAAAAATTACAAGAGCGCAAGGGCGTCGAAACCGAATTGCTCGACCTGCTCGCCTACAATTTTCCCATCATGGAAGAACGGCTGCATCGCCGCGACGATCCGCCGCCGGGGTTGAAGGAATTCGGCGGGAAAATCGGCCGCGCGGATTCGTTCATCATCGTCACGCCGGAATACAACAACGGTTATCCCGGCGTTTTGAAAAATGCGCTGGATTATTTGCTGCCGGAATACGAGCGCAAGCCGGTCGGCATCGTGACCGTTTCGGCCGGCGGCTTCGGCGGCATCAATTGTCTGGCGCAATTGCGGCTGGTGATGATCGGCGCGGGCGCGGTGCCGATTCCGGAAAATCTTTCCGTATCGCGCGTGCATGACAGCTTCAAGGACGATGGCTCTTACGACACTGCATATGATAAGCGTGCCGCTGGATTTTTGGATGAAGTGCTTTGGTTTACCGAAGCGATTGCCGATAAAAAGGCGAAAAAATAATTCCGCGCAATTTTTCTTTTGGGCGCAGGTGAATTTTGCCAATTTGGTTTTGCTCCATACAAACGCAAATCCAAAGGTGAATTATGCCTGAACAAAATCCGCAATCTTTGTCCCGCCGCAAATGGCTCGGGCTGACTCCAACCATCGCCGCCGCTTCACTCGGCAGCGGATTGCTCGCGCAAAAGGCATTTGCCGAAAATCCGCCGGTAACTTCGGCAAACGGCAATTCGTCCGGCGAGAAAATTTACGACATTCGCGATTTCGGCGCGAAAGGTGACGGCACAACGCTCGCGACCGACGCCGTTCAATCAGCGATTGACGCAGCGAATCGCGACAACGGCGGAGTCGTGTTTGTGCCTGCGGGAAATTTTCTTATCGGCACGATTGAATTGAAAAGCAACGTCACGCTCCGGCTCGCATCCTCCGGACGATTACTCGGCAGCGACGACATTTCGCATTATCACGCCGGAAATAATATTCCCGCCGGAAACGGAAACATCGTTTTGATTTCCGCAGCGAACGCCGAAAATGTTTCCATCGAAGGCACCGGCACGATTCACGGGCAGGGAGAAAAGTTTTTGCCCGGCGCGAAGGATGATGGCGAGAAAGATTCCGGCAGGCCGCGCGCGCATTTGATGGTTTTTTACAAATGCACGAACCTGCGCCTGCGCAACGCGTTTTTCCGCAACAGCAGTTATCATTGCTGTCGCATTTTGCATTGCAGTTTCGTTTTCATCGATGGCGTGCGCATCCACAATCGCGTCATTTTCAACAACGATGGCTTCCATCTCAATTCGTCCGAGCACGTGAAGATTTCCAACTGCAACGTCGTTTGCGAAGACGATGCGTGCGCGTTGTTCGGCAGCAATTACGACGTGACGGTGACGAATTGCACGTTCAGCACGCGCTGGTCGGTGTTCCGTTTCGGCGGCGGCCAATGCGAAAATCTCACCGTGTCGAATTGCGTGATTTATGACACGTTCGGTTGCCCGATAAAAATGCAAGTGCGCAGCGGTGACCGGATGGAGAACATGATTTTTTCCAATCTGGTCATGACCAACGTCACCGGCCCGATTTACATCGGCCTCGGCTCCGCGCCGCGCAACGCGCTCAACCCGAATCAAATCACCGCCGGCGGCATTGTTCGAAATATTCAATTTCGCGGCATCCGCGCGACCGTCGCCGCGAAGCCTGACCTCACGGAATTTCCGTATCTGCCCGGCACGCCGATTTCTGACATTTATCCGGGCGAACATCACACGTGCATCAGCCTCACGAGTGTTGCCGGACAATTCATCGAAAATATTTTGTTAAGCGACGTGCAAGTGATTTACGCAGGCGGCGGCACGGCGGAAATGGCGGCGCTGCGCGATGTCCCGCAAGTTTCCGGCGGCGAATATTTTGCATGTGGCGTGTTGCCGGCTTATGGATTGTTCGCGCGAAATGTTCGCGGACTCACGCTCGACGACGTGCGCTTTGAAATAGCGTCGCCGGATTTACGTCCGGCAATTGTCTTCGACCACGTGCAAGACGCGGCGGTGAACGGATTAAATGTGCAAGGCGACAAAAATGCCGAATCCGTTTTACGCTTCATCGGTTCGGAAGACATTTACTTCGACACGCCGCGATTGATTTCTCCGGCGAATGTTTTCGCGCAAGCCGAAGGCGCGGAGAATTCAAACATCACGATTGCTGGCGGCGATATTTCCAAAGCGGAAAAATCATTTGCCTTCAAAAATGGGGCGAAGAAAAATTCTTTGAAATTGAAAACTTAGCGTTTCGATTCGACAACTGATTTCAAATTGCCGAGGCCTTGGTCGAAACATTTGCCGACCATGTCGTCGCAATTCATGAACAGGCTGAAAATTTTGCTGCCGACATTATTTTTTCCAAACATGCTCCAGCTCACAACGGTTTGACCGGCTTGTGGAACAAATGAAAATTCCGCCGTGTTCGTAGCTTTGAACGGACGCAGGAATTCCAGGTTGATTCGAATCAACTCGTTCGGGCGGTTTTCGATAATTGTCATTTTGCCTTCACCGACTTTGCCATTGCCAGACCATTTCATCGCCGCGCCGACGCCGGACGCCGGACCTTCGTAAATGCTTTTGGCATTCGGGTCGAGTTTCGCCCATGGCGACCACGCTTCCCATGCGCGCAAATCGTTCACTTGCGCAAAAACTTTTTCCGGCGGCGCAGAAATTGTTGCCGTGCGCGTGACGCGAAATTCATCCGGTCGTCCGGCTATGACGATGAAAATCAAAATGGCGATAAACAACAGTGCGAGAAGTATCGGAAGCATATTTTTTCTTTCGTTGGAATTTATTTTACAAGGCCAGCCCATTTTCTGCGTTCAACCCAAAGCAAATAAAGCGCGAGAACCAGTGCAGTGATTGCCATTCCGTCTTTCATATTATCGCCCATGAGGAAAATGTGACAAGCGACGATGTTCACGATGACTGGCCCAAGCAAAAGCAAACCGATACTGCGCAGGCGCGGAATTATCACGATAATGCCGCCGACCAGTTCAAAAATTTTTACAAATTTAATGTAACCCGTCGTCCAGGTTGCTGCCATAAAATGAGCAATTGGCGAGCCTTCCGGCAACGGCGGCGGCTGTGCGAATTTGAGATTGAGCAAAACGGGAACGCTGGCCATGATGAACAATCCGCCAAGCGCAATGCCGGCGATGATGGGAAGAATCTTTTTCATATTATACTTTATTCGTCGCGAGACATTTTAACTTTTCTAAAAAATTCGGCAAGCGCTTCAGGCGTTTCAATTATTTAAGCGCAATTGATGCAGCATTGGCAATCTTGGAAGTGCGGAATCACAGAAAGCATTAGCGGCACGTTAAAGCCGTCGAGTGGCGTTAAGAGAAGAATTTGTAAAAGAAGTTGCGCTACCATCTGCTGTGTTTGCTGGAGGGAAAATAAGGCGGAATACATACCCGGAACTGCCGTCCGTCATCCAACGTCCAGTCGCATCAATTGAAGTTCCATACAAATTTCCATCGTGTCCCAAAATCATTTCCACTCCCGGATGCGTGCCATAAAGATTGACAATCGTCGTCAGCGTTCCATCTGGCATCAAACGATAAATCGTTCCAAAATTTGTTCCGTTCGCAGTGGAAGAACTTGTCATGCCATAAAAATTACCGTCGCTGCCTTGAGTCAATCCACTCAGCGGATAACTGCCATTGGTGCCGGTAAAAGAAATTAAATTAGTGAACGTGCCATTCGTCGTAATTTGAAAGATTGTTCCAAGATTAAATGTTCCTCCGAGTCGCGTGGTTCCATAAAAATTACCATTACTGGCTTGCATTAATCTTCCCATGGGCTTGCTGCCATTTGTTCCATTGAAAAAAACGAGCGTGGCGAATGTTCCGTTTGTGGAAATTTTGAACACAGTTCCGTTACCCGTAAGAACGCCGACGTAATTGTTTCCGCCATGAGCTGTCGTTCCGTAAAGATTGCCATCTTTTCCCAATGTCAATCCGGCTGAAGGTCCCGCACCATTTGTGCCGTTGAATTGAAACAGCGATGTCAATAGGCCGTTTGTGGTGATAGAAAAAATGGTGCCATCGCCAAAATCGCCACCCTGCGAAGTCGTGCCATAAAATTTTCCGTCTTCAGTTTCAATCAATCCTCGGCAAGGGCTTTGCCCATTAGTGCCGCCAAACAGGAAAAAATAAGTAAATTGACCACTAGTAGCCAATGGCAGAAAATTTCCATTCGTGGTTATTCTAAAAATAGTTCCACCAAAATCTGGTCCGCCGGAACATGTCGCCCCATAAAGATTGCCATCTCTCCCCAAAGTTAGGCCGACTGGGTTGCCGCCGTTCCAACCGTTAAATGTAAAAATATTCGCCATTGCGCCTGTTGAATCGACTTTAAAGATTGCTCCATTGTTGTTGGTTCCACCATAGCCAGCAGTTCCAAAAAAGATTCCATTTCCAGCTTCGATCAATTCATTGGGAAATGTCGGGGCGGTATTGGACGACGCGAAAAATTTACAAAGCACCTGAAAACCAAAATTAGCGCGCGCGGTCGGCAGCAAAATAAAACAAAACAACATTACCGTCGCTATAGTTTTTAATAAGCGCGGCATTTTCATTGGTGATTGGATGGTAATTTTTCAAATAACACACTCAAGTCAAATTAACCGATTGCAATTGCTTGCAAATCAGTTATCCTGACTGCTCGTTTTTACCGAAAATTCAACCAAAAGAATTTATGTCACAGCATCGCAGCCTCCGCGCGGCGTCCACTTTGGGCGGCAAACGCAATGTCCTCAAGCGCTTTGAGCGCACCGAACTTCTCAAGAAACGCGGCCAGTGGAAAGCCGGCGACCGCATCACGGGTTTGCGTAAGACCAAACCGGAGGCGTAAGCCTTGTCGGTTCGCCTTCAAAAATTTCTGGCGGAAGCAGGCGTGGCTTCACGTCGCGCGGGCGAGCAATTCATTTTGGACGGGCGCGTTTCGGTTAATGGCAATGTTGTCCGGCTTCTCGGAACAAAAATTAACCCGTTGCATGATTCGGTTTCGGTGGATGGAAAAATCATTCGCGCAAAGAAAAAAATTTACCTCGCATTAAACAAGCCGGTTCGTTGCGTTTGTTCGCACAAGGATGAGTTGAATCGCCCGACGATTTACGAATTATTGCCCAAAGAATGGCAAATGGTAAGTTCCGTCGGCCGTTTGGATTTCAACAGTGAAGGATTGATTTTTTTGACGAATGATGGACAATTCGCGTTGCATCTGACGCATCCGCGCTACGGCGTTCGCAAGAAATACGTGGCGACCGTCGAGGGAAAAGTGGAACCGGAAATGCTGGCAAAGTTCACACATGGCATTTTCGACGGCGGCGAAAAGTTGCGGGCGGAAAAAGCATTTTTGATTTCCGCGAGCAAATCGCAGAGCGTTGTGGAATTGGAGTTAAGCGAGGGGAAAAATCGCGAGGTGCGGCGGTTGTTTGAGTCGCAGAACATAACGGTGAAAAAGTTGCAGCGCACGCAAATCGGAAAAATTAAATTAGGCGAATTGAAATTAGGCAAATGGCGGACATTGACAGAAACAGAAATTAAAACTTTACTTTCGGAAACATGAAAACGACTTGCTGGACAATTTTAGGAGCGATGCTCGCTACAAGCGTGCTCGCGCAAAATACCAATACACTGCCGGAAATTCCGCCGCCCGCCACCGCGCCGGCGATGGAAATGCCTGCCGCGCCGGAAACCAACGCTGCGCCCGAGAAGCCGAAGGCCAAACCCGCCGCGACGAAAAAGCGCGCCGTGAAAAAAATTTCCGAGCCGACGGTTTCGCTCGTTCCCGGCCCGGCGGAAGTCACGAGCAGCAATATCAACGTTCGTGGCCAGGCCGGCTTGAAAGGCGAAATGATTACGCACCTTTTCAAAGGCGATTCGGTGAATGTGCTGGAGCAAATTAATTTGTCGAAGCATGCCGCTGATGAACCGGCGCAATGGGCAAAAATTTCTTATCCGACAAACGCGCAGGATAGGGTCAGCGCGAAATACATTGATGCTGATACGAAAACGGTGAAATCAAAGAAATTAAACCTGCGCGCCGGTCCGGGAGAAAAATTTAACGTCGTCGGCAGCATTGAGCAGGGCACGCAAGTTTCTGAAATCGAAACGAAAAACGGTTGGATTAAAATCGAGCCGCCCGCGAACACTTACGCTTTTGTGGCGGCGATGTATTTGAAGCAGGAACCGGTCGCTGTTGCTCCAACGCCAACTCCGACGCCGGAACCCGAACCGATAACTCCAACGCCCGCGCCTGAACAACCTATCATCGTGCCGCAACCGGTAATTAATCCGAATGTCCCGCGCACTGTCTCGCATGAAGGTGTGGTTCGCCATGTCGGCAGCCCCATTACGCCAACGGAATATGAATTGTATTCGCCGGACACGGACAAAAATATTAATTATCTTTACTCGACCACGACGAATTTGGATTTGGGCAAA
>JAJPKI010000123.1 GCA_021323835.1 Verrucomicrobiota bacterium
AATTGCGTGAGAATGTCCGGCGTGTTCGGCCAAAGATTCGCGCGCAAAAAATCCGCGACGAGCGGCTGCGTGATTTCCGTGAGATAACTTTCAATGTCGTCCTTCGTGTTGCGCCACGGAAAATAATTGTAGCTTTGCGTGAAGCCGAGCTTGGCGAGATTGAACATCACTTTCGGGCGCGTGAACGCCTCGGAGAGAAAAATGAGTTCAGGATTTTTCGCTTTCAATTCGCCGATGCACCATTCCCAAAAGCCAAAGGTTTTCGTGTGCGGATTGTCCACGCGGAAAATCTTTACGCCTTGCTCCATCCAGAATTCAAAAATGCTTTTCAATTCGCGCCAGAGGTTTTGCCAATCGTCGCACTCGAAATTGAACGGCACGATGTCCTGATATTTCTTTGGCGGATTTTCGGCGTATTGAATCGTGCCATCAGGACGTTTGCGAAACCATTCAGAATGCTCGCGCACATATGGATGGTCGGGCGAACATTGAAACGCAATGTCGAGCGCAATCTCGATTTGAAAATCTTTCGCGTGTGAAATCAATTCGCGAAAATCATCGAGCGTGCCGAGTTCGGGATGAATCGTTTTGTGTCCGCCTTCTTCCGAGCCGATTGCCCACGGACTGCCCGGCTCGCCCGCCTCGCATTTAACGTTGTTATTTTTCCCTTTGCGAAATGATTTTCCAATCGGATGAACCGGCGGCAGATACAAAACGTCAAAACCCATTTTCGCAAGCCGCGGCAATTGTTCAATCACGCCGCGCAATCCGCCAAATGAACGCGGAAACAATTCATACCACGCGCCAAATCGCGCGCGTTCGCGGTCAACGCTCACGCGAAATTCGTGTTCACAAATCGTCGCGTGCGAGCGGTCGGAAAATTGCGACATCAAATTAACAAGCTCGTCGCCAAGCGCACGATTTGAAACAGGCATTCCTTTTTCATATTGGCCTTCGCGTAATTCTTTGGCGAAAGAACGAAGCGTTTCGGCATCCAATTCGCGCGCGCGCGTTGCGGCGGCTTCAATCAAATTTGCACCGACAAGCAAATCCACGGCAACGTCCTGCTTCGCGTTCAATCGTTTCTGCAAATCCGCGCCCCACGATTTGAAATGGTCAACCCACGCTTCAACCGTAAAAAAATAATTTCCAATTTCCTCGACCGTAAATTCCGCGCGCCAGCGGTCGTTCTCGACCAATTTCATTTCGATTTCCGACCAATCGGAATTTTTTTCATGCCGAAATTTTGCGACGGCAGAAAGCGTATCGTGTCCGTCGGCAAAAATATCCGCTTCGACAATTACCTTTTCACCGGCCGTTCGTTTTATCGCGTAACATCCGCCATCAATCTGCGGCGCGACGTTTTCAATGACGACGCGGCGACGGCCATTTTCTGGAAGTCCATTTCCCATAAATCCTCCCCCTTTTGAAAATTACTTCGCTTCCGCCGGTTTGCCACAAATTTTTCAGGTTATTGCCGCGGCTAATGAATCTCCCTCGTGCGTTAAACAATTTGCATTCCCAAATTTTCTGGCGGATGCCGCTCTGTTTGGTGTAAGTTGCTGGCATGTTGGAGAATCTCCCCTATCTGGAGTCGCTCTATGAAAATTTTCGGCGCGATGAAAATTCCGTCTCTGCCGAATGGCGTGAAATTTTTTCCGAAAAGAAAATTTCACCCGTCCGCGAAAATGGCAATGGTTCTGAGAAAATAACGCTTCCGCCGCAATCGCCAACGCGCGGCAATGCGCGTTACTTCAGCCTCGACGAAAAATTGCACATGCTCGTGCGCAATTATCGCGTGCGCGGCCACAAAATCGCCGCGATTGACCCGCTCGGCGCGGAACGGCCGTGTCCGCCGGAGTTGAAATTGGATTATTACAATTTTTCCGAAAATGAATTGGAGCAGGTCGTCAATCTGCCGACGCTGAATTTCAACGCGCCGCTGACTGTTCGCGAAATTTTCGCGGGCCTGCAAAATACCTATGCGCGTTCCATTGGCGCGCAGTTCATGCACATTGACGATTTGAGCGTGCGTCGCTGGCTGCAAAAGCGCATGGAAAGCACACAAAATCGCCTGACCATTTCGCGCGAACAGCAATTGCGAATTTTAACGCGCCTGACTGACGCGACGATTTTTG
Source organism: Verrucomicrobiota bacterium (assembly GCA_021323835.1). GTDB lineage: Bacteria > Verrucomicrobiota > Verrucomicrobiia > Limisphaerales > UBA11358 > UBA11358. The sequence continues at coordinate 2,139 of JAJPKI010000123.1, forward strand.
AAGAATTTCTCCGCAAAAAATTTCTTGGCGCAAAAACATTTTCGCTCGAAGGTTGCGAAACGCTGTTGCCACTGCTTGATTTGGCAATTGAGCAAGCCGGCAGCCACGGCGTTCGTGACATTGTTTTTGGCATGGCGCATCGCGGACGGCTGAACGTCCTGGCGCACATCGCCGGAAAAAACCCTGCGAAAATTTTCCGCGAATTTGCCGACCTCGAGCCGCAATTGTGGGAAGGGCGCGGCGACGTCAAATATCATCTCGGCCACAGCGGCGATTGGACGACTGCGACCGGCAAAAAAATTCGCATTTCGCTTTGTTTCAATCCGAGCCATCTCGAATTCATCAATCCCATCGCGCTTGGCCGCACGCGCGCGCGGCAAGACCGTTCGAACGACCGCGAACGCCGCGAAGTAATGAGTTTGCTGATTCACGGCGACGCGAGTTTCGCCGGCGAAGGCGTTGTGCAGGAAACTTTGAATTTGAGCAAACTCACCGGTTATTTTACCGGTGGCACGCTGCACGTGATTTTGAACAATCAAATCGGTTTCACGACGTCGCCAGACGAAGGTCGCTCGACAAATTACGCAACCGATGTCGCGCGCATGTTGCAGTCGCCGATTTTTCACGTGAACGGCGAAGACCCCGAAGCCGTCGCGCAAGTCGCGCTGCTGGCGATGGATTTCCGCAGTGAATTCAAGAGCGACGTGTTCATTGACATGTATGGCTACCGTCGCTGGGGTCACAACGAAACCGACGAACCGTCGTTCACTCAACCGGTGATGTATCGGGAAATTGAAAAACGCAAAGGCGTCCGCGAAAGTTATTTTGAGCAACTCGAAAAATTGCACGGCGTCGGCAAGGAAGAAGCGGAAAAAATTGCCGGTGAACGGCGCGATAAATTGGAACGCGAACTTGCGGCAAGCAAAACCGAAAATGGTGAAAAGCCGGGGCCGCTGCGCATTTGGGAAAATTATTTCGGCGGACCGGAACCGACGGAAGAAATTGAAACCGGTCTCGCTCCGGAAAAAATTTCTGAATTGCTGCGAAAACTTTCTGACGTGCCGCAAGGTTTCCATTTGCATCCGAAATTGCAAAAAGTTATGCAAACGCGATTGCAAATGGCCGAAGGCAAACATCCGCTTGATTGGGCGTCGGCTGAATTGCTCGCGTATGCTTCGCTTGCCGAAGAAAATTTTCGCATTCGTTTGACCGGACAGGACGCCGCACGCGGCACATTCAGCCATCGCCATGCAATTTTTTACGATTACGAAAAAGGAAATCCATTTTCGCCGTTGCAAAATTTGTCAAAAGAACAAGCGCCGGTGGAAATCGTCAACAGTCCGCTTTGCGAAACCGCCGCGCCCGGTTTTGAATACGGTTACAGCCTCGATTGGCCGAACGGTTTCATTTTGTGGGAAGCGCAATTCGGCGATTTAGTCAACGTCGCGCAGGTCATCCTCGACCAATTTATCGTCAGCGCGGAGGACAAATGGAATCGGTTGTCCGGCCTCGTCATGCTGCTGCCACACGGTTTCGAAGGCATGGGGCCGGAACATTCCAGCGCGCGTTTGGAAAGATTTCTCGCGCTCGCCGCCGAGAATAATATCCAAGTCGTGCAACCGACGACGCCCGCGCAATTGTTTCATCTGCTGCGACGACAGGCGCTTCGCAAATGGCGCAAGCCGCTCGTCGTTTTCACGCCAAAAAGTTTGTTGCGCCATCCAAAAGTAATTTCGCCGATGGAAGAATTCACGCGCGGAAATTTCCAGCGTATTTTGCCGAGTCATTTGAAATCGGCAAAACGCGTTCTGTTATGCAGCGGAAAAATTTATTACGAATTGCTCGCGTATCGCGAACTGCAAAAGCGCGACGACGTTGCCATTTTCCGGCTGGAACAACTTTATCCGTTGCGCGACGCGGAATTGGAAAAATTATTGAGTCCTTTTTCAAACGAAACGCCGGTGCTTTGGGTTCAAGAAGAGCCGCGCAACATGGGCGCGTGGCGTTTCCTGCACGAAAAATTCGGCAAACATCTTTTCGGGCGCTGGCCGTTCGCGGTCGTGAGCCGTCCAGAATCCGCGAGTCCGGCGACGGGCTCGTCCGGCGCACATAAATTGGAGCAGGAAAAAATTATTCGCCGCGCGTTTGGCGATTCCGAAAGCGCAAAAGCAAAAAATTAACCACGGATTAACACAGATTTGTGTCGCGCGAAGAACGCGAAGGTTGCGAAGAAGAAATTTCCTTCGCGGAACTTCGTGGCCATCGCGCGAAATTGAAAAATAAAAAAATTATGGCCATTGAATTGACAATTCCGAGCGTCGGCGAATCCATCAGCGAAGTGCAAATCGCGGAATGGCTGAAGGCCGACGGCGCGGAAGTGAAAAAAGACGAAAATGTCGCGGTGCTCGACTCGGAAAAAACGACGCTGGAATTGCCTGCGCCGGAGAATGGACGGCTGAAAATTTTGCGCCAAGCCGGTGAGACCGTGAAGATCGGTGAAGTCGTCGCGCAAATTTTGACGAACGGCGAAGTGGAAAAACCAAAGCCGCAAATTGTTCCAGGCAAAAAAGTTGAGCCTAAAACTGAAACACCGAAACAGCCGACAATTGTCGAAGCGGAAAAGGACGTTGAAGAAAAAGCGGCGAAGCGTGAAGAAATTCCGCAGCCGGAAATCCGGTTGAAGCGCCAGCCGTAGTCCGGCGAAAAAGTTGTGCCGATGACGATGTTACGCCGCACGGCGGCGCGTAGACTCGTCGAAGCGAAACAGCAAATGGCGATGCTCACGACGTTCAACGAAGTGGACATGAGCACGGTGCAATCGCTGCGCAAAGAAAATCAGCCGGAATTCGAGAAGCGCCACGGCGTTAAGCTCGGCTTCATGTCATTTTTCGTGAAAGCCGTCGTGGACGGCCTGAAACAATTCACGCAACTCAACGCAGAGATTCATGGCACGGACATCGTTTATCATAGCCAATATGACATCGGCGTGGCAATTGCCAGTGACCGTGGATTGGTTGTTCCGGTTTTGCGCGGCGCTGAAAAAATGAGTTTCGCCGCGATTGAAAAAGCAATTACCGATTTCGCAAAACGCTCCAAGGAAGGAAAATTGAAACCGCAGGAACTCGAAGGTGGAACATTTACAATCACGAACGGCGGCGTGTTCGGTTCATTGCTTTCCACGCCGATTATCAATCCGCCGCAAACGGGAATTCTCGGTATGCATTCAATCCAAGAGCGGCCGATTGCGCTGAACGGACAAGTCGTGATTCGTCCGATGATGTATCTCGCGCTGACTTACGATCATCGGCTCGTGGACGGCAAGGAAGCCGTGCAATTTTTGCGTCGCGTCAAAGAAGTCCTCGAAACGCCGCCGCAAAATCTGCTCGACGCTTAACGCGGACGTGCCAAATTTTTCAGGTGAACCAAAGCCAGTCACCGCAAAACCACGCGCTCGAATGGCTTTGCACCGGCTGGGAAATTTTTCCGGCGATGCTTGACGCCATCGGTGCCGCGAAAAAATCTGTCCGTTTGGAGACTTATATTTATGCGGATGGCCAGCTCGGGAAAAAATTTCTCGCCGCGCTGACTGCCGCAGCGCAACGCGGTATTCACGTGCAAGTGCTGATTGACGCCGTCGGCTCTTGGTATTTGTCGTCCGATTTTTTCAAGCCACTCGTCGATGCCGGCGGCGAAGTGCGCCGGTTCAATCCGCTCAATTTCTGGCGCTTCGGCGTGCGCGACCATCGCAAATTGCTCGTCTGTGATGACAATGTTGCATTCGTCGGCGGCTTCAACATTTCCGACGAATACGACGGCGACGGCGTAAAATGCGGTTGGTGCGACGCGGGCGCGAAAATCGAAAACCCGCTGCTCATCCAAAAACTCGCGCTGTCGTTCGACCAATTATTTGCGACGGCAGATTTTCATCGGCGACCGTTGTTGCGATTGCGCGCATTCCGGCAGCGACGAAAACATATCGCCAAAAAATCCGCTGAAGAATTGTTGCTTAACTTTCCGGGGGCGGGCAAAAGTCCGTTTCAAATCGCGCTGCACAATGATTTGCATCACGCGAAGGACATTCAAATCGTCACGGCGTATTTTTTGCCGACGCGGAAATTGCGGCGCGATTTGCGCTGGGCGGCGCGGCGCGGCGCGCGTGTGCGATTGATTCTCGCCGGCAAAACGGACGTGCCGATTTCGCAATTGGCCGCGCAATTTTATTATCGCCGGCTGTTGCAATCGGGCGTGGAGATTTACGAATACATGCCGCAAATCCTGCACGCGAAATTGATGATTGCCGATGGCGCGGTTTATGTCGGCTCGGCGAATTTGGACATTCGCAGTTTGAAATTGAATTACGAAATCATGCTGCGGTTGAAAGATGAAGCGATTGCTGAAGGCGCGCGGAATTATTTCGAGCGTGTGTTAAAACATTGTCGTCGGGTGGAATTGGGCGAATGGCAAAAATCGCAGACGTTTTGGATGCGCTGGAAAAATTATTGGGCGCACTGGCTGTTGCGTTACGTTGACCCTTATGTGGCGCTGAAACAATTTCATGCGTTGAAGAAATAATTCGCAAATTGCATTTTTCGTTACGGCAACAATTGCTGTTTGCACAGCGCTGTCATTTTTTCTGCAACCAATTCATTGGCATTGTTTCCGCTAAAAATCTTTCATGCGCGCCATCTGGAAAGGGTCAATCACGTTCGGACTGATTAATATTCCCATTAGTTTATTTTCCGCAACGCGGTCGGAGGAATTGAAATTTCGCCTGTTGCGCGCAAGCGATTTAAGTCCGGTAAATTATAAACGGGTGGCGGAATCCGATGGCAAGGAAGTTCCATGGGACCAAATCGTCAAGGGCTATGAATATGAAAAAGGAAAATTCATCGTGCTCAAGGATGAAGATTTCAAGCGCGTGGACATCGAGGCGACGCAAACGGTGGACATCATTGATTTTGTTGCGCTCGAAGAAATCAACCCGATGTTTTTTCACAAACCGTATTATATCGAGCCGGTCAAAAGCGGCGCCAAGGCGTATGCGCTGTTGCGCGAAACGTTGGCGAGCGAAAATAAAGTTGGCATCGCGAAGGTCGTGATTAAAACGAAACAATATCTCGCGTCGGTCAAGCCGACGGGCGACGTGCTGCTGCTGGAATTGATGCACTTCACGGATGAATTGGTGCAGCCTGAAAATTTGCAATTGCCGAAGAACATCGAAATTCGCAAAGCGGAAAAAGACATGGCAAAGCAATTGATTCACCAAATGACCGATAAATGGGAACCGGAAAAATATCGGGACGATTATCGCGAGGCCGTAATGAAATTGATTGAGGAGAAAGCGGCGCATCCGGACGAAGCGCCAAAAGCCGCGCCGAAACCCAAACGCGAATCGAAGGTGATTGATTTGGCGGAAGTGCTCAAGCGCAGTCTCGCCGAGACACAGAAAAAATCGCGCGGCAAAAGGGAATCGACGGTGAAATTGAAAAAGGCAGCATGAGTCTCGAGCAATACAAAGCGAAACGGGACTTCTCAAAGACGAAAGAACCGGCCGGAAAAAAAGTTTCTGCGAAAAAAATTGCGCCGCTATCGTTCGTCGTTCAGAAACATGCCGCGAGCCATTTGCATTACGATTTTCGATTGGAAATGGACGGCGTTTTGAAATCGTGGGCGGTGCCGAAAGGTTTTCCGCACATCAAAGGCGATCGGCGATTGGCGATGCAGGTGGAAGACCATCCGATTGAATACGGCGGATTTGAAGGCACGATTCCGCCGGGCAATTATGGCGCGGGCACGGTGATGCTCTGGGATTTCGGCACTTACAATGTTTTGGGCGGCGAACCGCTCGACGCCTTGGAAAAAGGAAAATTGCCGCTGGAACTTTCCGGAAAAAAATTGAAAGGCCGCTGGACACTGGTGCGGATGAAACCGAAGGACG
>JAJPKI010000371.1 GCA_021323835.1 Verrucomicrobiota bacterium
AACGCAAACTTTAATTGTTTCCACCGTGTCGAGCCCGTCGAGATTCGTTACGGCCAAGTCGTCAATGCCGTTGACCATCGTCGCGTGGCGCGTGGCAACGGAATCGAACCAGCCGCAACGCCGCGCGCGGCCGGTCGTCGCGCCAAATTCGCGACCCATGCCATGAAGCAGGTCGGAAATTTCCTGATTCTCCGTCGGCAACGGCCCTTCGCCGACGCGCGTCGTATAAGCCTTCATCACACCGACGACGCGGTCCATTTTATTTGGCGCGATGCCTGAACCCGTGCAAGCGCCGCCCGACGTCGTGTTCGACGACGTGACGAACGGATACGTGCCGTGGTCAATGTCGAGAAATGTCCCCTGCGCGCCTTCAAATAAAATTTCCGCGCCGCGCCGCATTTGGTTGTGAAGCAACACAACCGTATTTTGAACGAACGGCTTCAAAAATTTTCCGGCGGCATTGTAATCCGCAAAGACTTTTTCAAACGAAAGCGGTTTTGCGCCGAGCGATTTGAGGACGGCATTGTTTTCTTTAATTCGCAAAGCCAATTTTTCTTTAAGCCGCATGGAATCAACCAAATCATTCACGCGCAAGCCAACGCGCGCCGCTTTGTCGCCGTAAGCCGGGCCGATGCCGCGCTTGGTCGTGCCGATTTTATTTTTGCCCTTGAGCACTTCGCGTTGCGCGTCCAATTCGCGGTGATACGGAAAAACGACATGCGCGGTTTCGCTCAAGACAAAATTGTCGCCGTTGATTTTGACGCCGATTTTTTGCAGGCCGCGGATTTCTTCGACAAGGCCAAGCGGGTCAACGACCACGCCATTGCCGATGACGCATAATTTATTTTTGCGAAGAATTCCCGAAGGCACCAAATGTAAAACATATTTCTTTGCGCCAAGATATACGGTATGGCCGGCGTTGTTGCCGCCGGCGTAGCGGACGACGACATCCGCTTTTTCCGTAAGCACGTCAATGATTTTGCCTTTGCCTTCATCGCCCCATTGGGCGCCGACGAGAATTGTATTTGCCATGTTTTAAAGAATCGTTGCGACAATAAAAATCCCCGAACGTGAATTCGGGGCAAAGCGTTTGGTCTTTGCCGGAAGAAATTAAAAAAGCGGCACGGCGAAGTCAATGGCGGAGAGAGAGGGATTCGAACCCTCGATACCCTTTTGGAGTATGCACGCTTTCCAGGCGTGTGCCTTAAACCACTCGGCCATCTCTCCGCGCAGAAAATTCATTTTCGGCGAAGCAGACGGCCTTTTCAATTCAAAACTCTTTTACTCGAAGGCTTGTTCGTCGCCGTCGGGTCATTTTCATCGAAGTAAAGCCCGAATTCGCGAATCGCTGGATAATTTGTCGAACTCAAAATTGTCAAACGCACTTTCCAAACGGTCGTTGACGGGAAACGGTCAACTTTGTAATCGCCGACAATTGTTCCTTGCGAAAGCAATTTCCAATCGCTTCCAACCTGCCCTTCCACTTTGTAACTCTGCACGCGGCCTTGCATTCCCGCCGCTTCGGAAAGCGAAAGCGCGTTGATGTCGAGCGGGCCTTCCGTGTCCATTTCCAGCGAAACATTTGTCATGCTGTCGGCCAGCCAATAAGTATTCGCGTCGCCGTCCACGGCTTTTTCGCCGGAGAATTGCAGCGATTCGTTGCGCGAGCCGGTGATATTGACCGGATGATGCAGCGCGAGGTTGTCGCCAAGCATTTTATTGGCATCCATCGAAAATTCCGGCAAGCGCGGCACGGACTTATTCGGAAATTCTTTTTCCACATTTGCAGAGTAGCCGAGATTTTTCAGCGCACGCATGCCGAGGCGTTGTTGCAATTGCGCAAGATATAAACTTTGCGGCGCGACGGGTTTGCCGTAGGAATCGAAAATGCCTTCCGGCAAAACCGGCGCGGCATCGAAATAACGCGCCGTGTGCAATCGGTCGCCAATGCAGCCAATAGCCCAATTGTAAACGCCCGGCGGATTTTGAATCACATAAAATTTTGCGATGCAATTCCACGCGACCGCCCAACCCATCGTCCAACCGTGACCGGAACCGGCGACGCCGCGATTTGGAAAATCAATTCCGCCGTCCGGCACGGTGCAATTGTCCACGAGCAAACCGGTTGACCAGCGCATGTGCGGTTGAATACGACTGCCGCGCCCGCGAAAGGTGCTGTTCAAAATCACGTTCGGCCCCGGGTCGAGTCCCGCCGTCCAAACAAAATACATGTTGTCGCCGGTGATGCTGCAGCGGTCTATTAAAATCTGGCCGCCTTCGATGCTGAAATCGGTTGGCTTGGATGCGCCGAGATTTGGGAACGTGTGTTTCACGCTGATATTTTCCATCGTGATGCGTTTGCCCGCGAGCACGGTGCTGTTCATCGTTTCCTCGCAGAAAACATCGCGCACCCAGCAATCATCGCCGCCGACGCGAATGGCCGAATACGGCGCGCGACCGTAAGCAATTTCCAATGGCGCGCATTGAATGTGCAAATTTTCCACGCCGACGTTTGTCACGCGCATCTCCGGACGAATTTTTGTAACGAGCGTGCCCGGCGGGTTGAGATATTTCGCGTCGTAAGAATCCGCGAGCGGAATGTCCACGGTAATTTGATTTCCATCAATCGCGGTAATTTTGCGCTCCTGCAAACCGTCGCGGCCAATGCCAAGCCACGTTTGATGTTTGCCGTTGCGAACCAAATCGTCCATGCCCATGAAATGAACCCAATTGGTCGTCGTCGGACGGCGAATGGAAATTAAATCGCCAACGGCAAATCCATTTGCATTTGCTACCGTAAATGCCGTTGCGCCGGACGGCACATAATTGTCAACAAACGCTGTGTGTGCTGAAACGAAATTTAAATTTGTGCGCTCGATTCCCGGCGGAGTTTCATCGGGCGGCACCTGCTCTTCGCCGCGGCGAAAATTTCCGCCGCCAATCAAAATGGCGCGATGACGCGAGCCGACCATTTTAATCGTCGTTGCATTTGTGCCGCTGCCGCGCAAAACAACACCGCTGGTGGAAATAACGATTGAATTTGAGCAAATAAATGTTCCCGGCTTCAACAAAACTGCGCCGCGAAAACCCGCGCGCAACGGAAACTTGGAAACTTCATCAATCGCTTTTTGGATATTCGTTGTGTCATCGCCACCCGACGGCCTGACAGCTTTCATCGCCTTGATTTTTGGCAACGCCACGCCACCGCCCATGTAACCGGCAAACGAAAAATCCATGATGCTGTCGCCTTGCGGCGTGGTTTTGTAAACGAGATTGCCGCTGTCATCGGGATAAACCCATTCGCTTTCGTTCGTGTTGGAATTTCTGCTGAAATGCGCGCACGCGGCGCAAAATGCGAGCACGAGGAAAATTACATATCGAATCAAATTTATTTTTTTCATTTGGGAGCGTTGATGGAACCGTCGAGATAAAGGCTGAAAGTTTTAATTGCCGGCGTTTCCGTCGCATTGAGAATTGTGAAGCGCACTTTCCAGACCGTCGCTGCCGAAAAACGATCCACTTTGCGCGTGCCAATGGTCGTGCCTTGCGAAAGCAGTTTCCAATCGCTGTTCACCTGCCCTTCAACTTTGTAAGCCTGCACACGATTCGTCATGCCGTCAGCTTCTTCAATTGCCACAGAATTAACTTCTGTCGGGCCTTCCATGTCAATTTCCAATGTCGCGTTCGTTGTGCCGTCGGCCGTTGCCCAAAATGTTTTTGGATTGCCGTCAATTGCCATGTCGCCGGCAAATTCATCTTTATCATCGCGAACATTGCTGGCACTCACGGGCTGATTAAGCGCAAAATCTTCACCAATTCCTTCAGTCAACTGCGTTGTCGTGTGAACAATTTTTGGCGAACCGATTTCTGAAGATGAGTAATCAATATTTTTCAATGCCTTTGCGCCGAGCCGTTCTTTCAATTGCGTGAGATAAAGACTTCGCGGCTCGACGGGTTTGTTCGGCGAATCAAAAGTTCCTTCGGGCAGTTTTGGTTCGCTGTCAAACGGGCGCGACATTTGCACGCTGTCGCCGATGCAACCAATCGCCCAATTCATCGCGCCGGGTGGTTGTTGCACGACGTAACTTTTCGCGACGCAATTCCATGCAACGCTCCATGCCATTCCCCAACCGTGGCCGGAACCCATCGCGCCGCGATTCTTGAAATCAATTCCGCCGTCGGGCATGACGCAATTGTCGAGCAACATTCCCGTCGTCCAGCGCATGTGACCTTCGATGTGGCCGTTGCCGCTAAATGTGCAATTGAGAAAAACAATTGGTCCGCTATGGCCGCCGCCCGTTGCCGCGAACCAAACATTGTCCGCGTTCACCGAACAATGATTCAACAAAATCTGGTCGCCGTTCGGCGCAAATTCCGCCGGCTTCGACGCGCCGAGATGCAGTGCCTTGCGATTTACCGTCACGTTGTCCAGCGTGATGCGACGACCGCCGAGGCTGACGCTGTTCATGGTTTCATCAATCACCACGTCGCGCATCCAGCAATCTTCGCCGTTCAAACGAATTGCCATGTAAAGTTCTTGCGTATGATTCACGCGTTGCAGCGGCGATTGAATGTGCAGATTTTCAATTCCAACTTGTGACAAACGATTCGGCGGATTGATTTTTGCGACGACCACGCCCGGCGGATTCAAATATTTTGAATCGAATGAATCCGACAACGGCACGTCGAGCGTGATTTTATTTCCAAAAATTTTCGCGATACGCCGCTCGATGGGAATAACCGTGTTCGTGTGAATCCATGTTTGCGGTTTGCCGTTGCGCGTCAAATCGTCCATGTCCATAAAATGCACCCACGCCGCCGTAACGGGTCGGCGGATTTCAATTGTGTCGCCGACAGCAAATCCTTTTGCATCAGCGACGGAAAAAGTCTTTACGCCGGACGGAACGTAAGCGTCGGTAATTGTCGTTTGCGCCATTGAAGTTGCATTTGTTTCCGGCAAATCTTCATTTGCATTTGGGTTTTCGGCTCGCCGGAATCGTCCGTTGAAATTTCCAACACGAATGGCCATGTGCCGTCCGCCAGCCATCAAAATCGTCGTCGCATTTGTTCCGCTGCCGCGCAAAACAATTCCACTAGTTGAAATGACAATGGCATTGGAGCAGATATAAGTGCCCGGCAACAACAGCACCGCGCCGCGAAAGCCGTGTTTCAAAGGCAATTTCGAAACGTCATCAATCGCCGCTTGAATATTTGCTGTTTCATCCGCTGCGCCGGAAGGTTTGACCGTTTTCACAACCGGAACATTTGGCAACGCCACGCCGCCGCCTTCATAACCAGCGGTCGAAAAATCCATGATGCGGTCGCCCTGTGGAGTTGTTTTGTAAATGAGATTACCGCTGTCGCCGGGATAAACCCATTGGCTTTCGTTCGCGTTGGAATTTTTGTGGAAATGCGCGCAGGCGCCGCAAAAGGCGAGCGCAATAAAGAATGCTGGCAACGCGAACGAACGCTTGAGAATTGTCATTTCGGTCTGATTTAGGACGTAAACCAGACG
>JAJPKI010000286.1 GCA_021323835.1 Verrucomicrobiota bacterium
ATTTCTGCTATCAAGTTGCGCTTGTCGCAAATGCAAAATGGATTAGAATCACCATTCGCCACTGGCGAAACTATGAAAACTTTCGCGGAATTGAATTTTCCCGGACGCCTCATCGCTGTCGAAGGACTCGACGGCTCGGGCAAGTCCACGCAAATTTATTTGCTCAAACGCTGGCTCGAAGCCGAAGGCATCAAAGTTTATTTCAGCGAATGGAATTCTTCTGAAATCGTCAAGTCCGCGACGAGCAAAGGCAAGAAACGCGAATTGCTCACGCCGACGACGTTTAGCCTGATTCACGCGACCGATTTTGCCGACCGTTACGAACGGCATCTCGTTCCGCTCTTGCGCGCCGGTTACATCGTGCTGTGCGACCGCTACGCGTTCACCGCATTTGCGCGCGACGTGACGCGCGGTTGTCCGCCGGATTGGGTTCGCGGACTTTACAGTTTCGCCGCCGCGCCCGACCTCACGGTTTTTTTCAAAACGGATTTAGAAGTTTCGCTCAACCGGATTTTGGAAGGCCGTCCGAAATTGAAATTTTTTGAAGCAGGCATGGATTTGCGGCTTTCGACCGACCCGTATGAAAGTTTTCGCATTTTTCAGGGACGCATTTTGGACCAATACATCGCGATGACGGAGGAATTCAAATTCGTCGTCATGGACGCGAATGAAAATGTCGAGAAACAGCAAGTTCTTTTCCGCAAACTTGTCAGCGAAAAAATTGATTTGAAAAAATTCCGCCGGAAAAGTCCGCTGCCATTGCCGCCGCAATTTCGCGTGGATGAAAAAATGAAAGAAATCGAAGAGGACATGGCCGCAACCACAACATGAGCGCAGAAATTGAAAAAACTGAACCGAAGAAGTGCCGTAAATTTTATGGCCACGGCGTTCCGCGCGTAAAATTGGAAGACCTCGCGGGAAAATTAATCGTCGTCGAAGGCGCGGATGGCTCCGGTCGTTCGACGCAAATCGCGCGGCTCGTGGATTGGCTCGAAACGCGCGGGCATCCGACGGTGCAGGTCGGTTTGAAACGCTCGTCGCTCGTCAGCAAAGAGCTCGAAGAAGCGCAGGAAGGAAACATTTTGAGCCGCACAACGTTGAGCCTTTTTTACGCGACGGATTTTGCCGACCAACTGGAAAACATCATTTTGCCCGCGTTAAAAGCGGGTTTTATCGTGCTGGCCGACCGCTACATTTACACGCTGATGGCGCGCGACATGGTCCGCGGCATGGACGGGCAGTGGCTGAAAAATCTTTACGGCATCGCACCGGAACCGGACGCAGTTTTCTATTTGTCGGTCGAGCCGCAGGAACTTGTGCAACGCAATCTCGCGAAAAATGCGACGCTGGATTATTGGGAAAGCGGCATGGATTTGGGTTTATCGCGCGATATGTTCGACAGTTTCTTGAAATATCAAACTTCGATGCAAAGCGCGTTCAAAAAATTGCAAAAAACTTACGGCTTCCAAATCGTGGACGCAAATCGCCCGGTCGGTTCAATTACCAAAGAACTTCGGAAAAAAATTCGCGCGTTGCTTTCGGAAAATAAAAATTAAGCGCGAAATTTTGCGAGCGCAGCGGCGGGAGAATTGGTTTTTAATTCCATGTTCGGCGCGTTCGTGCCGTTTTGCCGGCGAGGCTGGCGAAGCTGTTTCAATAAATCCTCAAATTTTTCTTTTTGTTCCGGCGTCAATTGTTCTTTGATTTGCTTGTGCGTTTCCATGATGACTTCACGCATTTGCGGCGCGCAGTTCGTCCAGATGGCGCGATTTTTTTCCTGTCCTTCGGAAATAATTTTTTGAATGTTGGTGTATTGCTCGGACGTCAATTGCAATTTATCGTTCAATTGCTGGAGAAATTTTTTGTTCAGCACGTCCACGAGCGGCGGGCGCGGTAAATCGCGTGAATGGTCGCGGGCTTCCGGCGGTTGCTGCGGATTAGGATTTTCCGGCGCGGGCAACGAGCGATGCGTGGCGACCAGGGTTCCGGCCATGACACCGGCGCCAAAAATCACCAGCGCGGCTAAAATGATTTTCCACGAGTTCACTGCGCCTGGTCCGCTTGGTCAACGCTCGCGAGCAGCGTGTTTTCAAAATCCTGCGAAAGGTCGGTCGAATTAGAATTAGTCGCCGGCGTGAATGCCGCGAACGCACCACACACAATCGTGATGGCCACGCAGGAAATTGCCGCGCGCCAAAGTCCGTGAACCCAAACATCCAGTTTTTGGGCGGCGACGCGCGAGCTGAGCAGCGCCGTGATACGCTTCTCGAACGCATACGGCACGCGGTCGTCCAAAACTTCCGTTTTGGCGGCGGCGATTAATTTTTGCTGGAGCTGTTCCAAGTTCATATAAAACCTTCAAATTTTCAGACGTAGCCTGCTTGCGTCCGGTTACAATTACAGATATTTCTCTTTTGCCATTTTCGCCAGAATTTTCTTCATTTCCGCGCGCGCGCGGAACGCCCGCACTTTTACCAGCGGCACCGACCAGCCGGTCAATTTGGCGATTTCCTTCACCGAGCGGTCTTCAATTTCCAACAGCGTAATCACCAGCCGCGCCTGCGGCGAAAGTTTTTCCAAAATTCGATTAATAAGTAATTTCGCCGCGTCCGCATGTTCGCTGGCGGATTCCGGCGCGGCGACAAATCGTTCGAGCCAATCATTTTCCGGCTCGCTCAAATCAGAAAAGGACGATTCGCGATTCCGCTGATGGCCGCGCAAAAAATCATAACAGGTTCTGACCGTCATGCGCATGAGCCAATGCTCGAACGGCGCTTCGCCGCGGAAACTTCCCAATTTTTCAAACGCCTTGAGCCAGACTTCCTGCGCGATGTCTTCGACTTCGCTGTCGCGTCGGGCGTAACGGCGCGCGGTGGCGAAGACGCGCGGGGAATATTTTTGAACCAAAGGCTCGAAACTCGCGGCGTCGCCCTTGAGCACCGCGGCAATCAGTTCCGCTTCGGTTCGTTCCATCGGCGGAAATGTGCCAAAATTTTTTTCGGCGCTAAAGCCAAAACAAATCCAGAAAATCAGCGCGGGCGGATTTGCAATGTTTTTTCCAGTTCGATGGAAAATTGCGAGACGGTCTCGGCAATTTTATGCGGCTTGGCCGCGAGGTCGTTTAAATAGTTTCCCGCGCGTTCGGGATGCAGCTTAATAATTTCCGCAGCGGCGATGATGAGTGACAAATTATTGTTCACGTCGTGCCGCAAGCTGGAAAGTTTTTTGTTCAAGTCGCCGATTTGCTCGGCACTCAACGTGACTGGAGTTGTTGGTAAAGGCATCTGAAAACTGGAGCGAGCGAAGGGATTCGAACCCTCGACATTCACGTTGGCAACGTGACGCTCTACCGGACTGAGCTACGCTCGCTTCCTGCCGCGGATCACGCGACTCAAATAGATTACGAAACCGGCGAAGGTTTGCCAACAGATTTTCCTCAAGCCGTAACCGCTTTTTTGTTTTCGGCCAAAGTTGCGCGAATGACTTTAATCATTTCGTCGAAATTCACCGGCTTCGGAAAAAACGCCACGGCGCCGCTGGACGTAGCGCGCTGTTTATTTTTTTCATCCACCACGCCGCTGATGACGATGATGGGGATTTTTTTCGTTTCATCCACGCGATGCAGCCATTCCATGATGCGAAAACCGTCCCACGAAACGCCGCTGACATCCGGCGGAAACGTAATATCCAGCAAAACCAAATCCGGTTTTTCCTTGCGCACCAGCGACACGCCTTCCGAGCCATCCAGCGCGGTAAAAACCTGATAGCCCGCGCTTTGCAACTTCATCGAAGTCGTCTTAAGAATGATTTCGTTGTCGTCAACGACCAAAATCTTTTTCGCGGCGGGTGCGGTGCTCATATTTCAGATTCGGTTAAGTCCACTTGCCTGATAATTCGCAACAACGCTACCAAAATAGCCCTTGCCATGCCAAGACATTTTATCCGCTTTGATTCAAGGCCGTTAAATCGCTAACCTTTTCGCGTGAGCAATGCCTTCTATGCGCCCGGCGAACAACACGCCGCCAAGGTCAACGATTTATTCGCCCGCATCGCGCGCCGCTACGATTTGCTGAACGATTTGCAAAGTTTCGGCCTGCATCGGCTCTGGAAACGCCGCGTCGTGCAATTGGCAAATGTCAAATCCGGCGATAAAGCTTTAGATTTGTGCTGCGGCACCGGCGATATTTCATTCGCTCTTGCAAAAAATGGTGCGGAGACAATTGGCTTGGATTTCAGCGAACAAATGCTCGAAGTCGCAAATGCCCGACATCAAAAATCAAATCCGCAATCCGCAATCCGCAATCCGCAGTTTTTACAAGGCGATGCCCAGCAACTTCCATTTCCCGACAATGAGTTCGACGTCGTTTCTGTCGGTTATGGATTGCGCAATCTGGCAAATTTAGATTGCGGTTTGGATGAAATGGTTCGCGTCGCCAAACCCGGCGCACGAATTATCTCGCTCGATTTTGGCAAGCCGCCGAATGTGTTGTGGCGCAAAATTTATTTCGCGCATTTGCGCTGCTCCGTGCCGTTGATTGGACTTTTATTTTGCGGTAACTCGCAAGCTTACGCCTACATTTTGGAATCGCTGAAACATTATCCGGCGCAACTGGCCGTCGCGGAAAAGATGCGCGAACGGAAATTGCAAAATGTTCGGGTCATCAATCTGCTCGGCGGCGCGATGGCCATCAATTACGGGGAAAAGCCAGAATAGTTGCACGAGAATAAATTCCAATAAAAAATGCTAGACAAAAATTTAACAAGCACAGAGTTCGAATTATGAGCTGATAAACTCAAACCATTATCAAAATATGGACACTCAATTACCGCCGCCGATTCAGAAACAAAAAACCTTTTATCATCATGCAGCCACTTACTGCCTATTGGCGCCATTTGTTGGTATTGGGGTCAGTTTTGTTATTAATGTCATCCACGCTTCCAATACATCCACGCCAACAACGCGAATTGAATCGTTGATAACGGCACTTTTTCTTTTAATTATTATAGTTAGCGGCGTCCTATTTGGTGTCATTTCTCTTTTTGGTATTAGACAACATGGTAAAGCTGGAATTTTATGGAAGGCGATCACAGGCATTTTGATTGTGGCGTTTTTGTTTCTCGCGGCAATTCCTTCCTTTCTTCACGCTAGAAAAATGGCGCAAGCGCGGCAAGAACAACAGTCGCAACCTGCCGTAACAATGGAGCAAAGCGAACATCTTTTCAAAATTACCCTTCCTCCGGGATGGCTTTGGGACGAACAAATGGGAAATATTAAAATTACCGATCCTCAAACTAGAAATAGTATTTCAATCCAATTTAGGAAAAGTGCCAAATATTCAACCGAAGAAGAGAAACAATTATTAGAAAAAGGAAATCAAGCAATGATAGACCGTTTCGTAAAGCCGCAAGGCGGAACTACCATTAAAGATGAAGAAACATTCCTGAATGGCGTTTACGCTCGTCAATTAACTTGGACTGTGACGCACAATGGCCGGATGGGAAACGTGACCTACCTCTCGTTGATTTATAAAGAACACGCTTTTACGATTACTTTTGGTAGCCCGGATGACAATCAAGTTCAAGAAATGAAGAAAAGCGTCGAAACTCTTCAGTTTGAATAATAATTCTTTATTACGACCGATTTATTTCCCACCCAATTGAATCGTCATGCCTTCGCGCGCGGCGTCCACTTTTAATTTTCCCTTTTTCTTGCGCACAATTTCGCGGGCGTGTTTTACGAAACGGTCAATTTTTTCATCATCGTGGTCGGGGTCGTGATGGAACAGGCAGAGTTGTTTGACATTTGCCTTGAGCGCGAGCGACACGGAATCATCCACACAGCCGTGTCCCCAGCCCATGTGCGTTTTGTATTCCGCCAAATCGTATTGCGAGTCGAGAATCAGCACGTCGGAGTCGTGGATGAATTCAATCATCTCGCGGTCGTCGCCGCCGGGCCGCGGTTCGGTGTCGGGAAAAAAACAAATCAAACCGTCGGGCGTGAACAGCCGGTAGCCGACGCACAGGCCGGGATGATTCGCTTTTTGCGCGCGGATGACAAACGGTCCGATGTCGAAATTCAATTCCTTGAATTCCTCGACTTCGATGTTGCCCGGCACTTTGGCGAACGGCACGGGGAAATAGGTGCTTTCCATTTGTCCGGTCAGCGCTTCGACCAAACTTTTGCGCGCGCCCGGCGAACCAAGAATTCGCAGCCGGCATTTAGGATTGTAAATCGGCGCGAAGAACGGTAGGCCGTGGATGTGGTCCCAATGCGTGTGGGTAAGCAGCAGCGTGAGATTGAGCGGCTGATTTTTGAATTCGTGCGCGAGCGCCGAACCGAGCGCGCGCAAGCCCGTCCCGGCGTCGAGGATGACAATTTCATCGCCGTTGCGCACCTCCACGCAGGACGTGTTGCCGCCGTAATACGCCGTGCCCGGTCCGGGC